>NZ_SCMZ01000025.1:0-59737 GCF_005503285.1 Sphingomonas sp. 2SG | reverse complement strand
GGGGTGGTGTGGGGAGGCTGCTACGCCAGCGCCTCGCCCATCTGCCGGATCGCGGCTACCTTCGCATTTAGCGCGCTCCAGTCGTCGGCCTCGGCGATCGGCGCCCAGATCGCCTCGACCTCGTCGATCAGCATGCTGCACGGGTCGCCCTGCCAATAGGCGTGGCTGCAGTCCTTGCGCGGGGCATAAGCGGCGAGCGCGTCGCGGAACGGTTGCCAGTCGTCGCCGTAGCCGTCGGGTAGCGTGCCGCCGAAGACGTCGAAGAAGAAGCGGTCGAGCGGCACGGCGGCGCTGCGCAGCGCGCGTTCCATCGTCTGCACCAGCGCCCGGTCCGCCTCGTCGCCGCGCGGCAGCACGCCGAGCCGCCAGAGCAATGCGGCGGCGATCTCGGGCTGGTAGCGCGGGCCGAACGTCTCGAGCGTGGCGATCAACGGATCGCTCTCGGCGATCAGGCGCAGCGAGGCGGCGAGCTGCATCACGTCCCAATGGATCGCCTCGGGCTGGCGGCCGAAGGCGTAGAGGCCGGCATGGTCGAAATAGGCGGCGGTAAACGCGGGGTCCCAGCTCGGGGCGAAGCGCCACGGGCCGTAATCGAAGCTCTCGCCGGTGACGTTGATGTTGTCGCTGTTGAGGACGCCGTGGACGAAGCCCGCCGCCATGTAGCGCGCCGCTAGCGTCGCGGTGCGGCCGACGACGAGGTCGAGCAGGCGCAGCGGATCGTCCGAATCTTCGTCGTAGAGATTGGCGAGGACGTAGCGGACCAGCGCGCGCATGCCCGCCTCGTCCTGGTGATAGGCGAGCCGCTGAAAACTGCCGATGCGGATATGGCCGTGGCTCAGGCGTACCAGCACCGCCGAGCGCGTCGGCGACGGTTCGTCGCCGCGCATCAGTTGCTCGCCGGTCTCGATCAGCGACAGCGTGCGGCTGGTGGGGACGTTGAGCGCCTCGAGCATTTCGGTGGCGAGGATCTCGCGCACGCCGCCCTTCAGCGTCAGCCGGCCGTCGCCGAAGCGGCTGTACGGCGTGGTGCCCGAGCCCTTGGTGCCGAGGTCCATCAGCCGGCCGTCCGCGTCGCGCACCTGCGCGAAGGTGAAGCCGCGGCCGTCGCCGATCTCGGGATTGTACTGGCGGAACTGATGGCCGTGATAGCGCAGCGCGAGCGGCTGCGGCAGCGTACCGGGCAAGGGCACGAACCGGCCGAACGCCTCGGTCCATTCGTCGTCGCCCAGCGTGTCGAGCCCGATTTCGCCGGCGGCGCGGTCGTTGCGGAAGCGCAGCCGAGTTGCGGGGAAGTCGGCGGCGGCGACCGGATCGGCCAGCGTCGGCCCGAGATCGAGCAACGCGGTGGCGGGGCGGTATGCTTGCGGGGATGGGGGCATGTGTGGATATGGAGGTCGCCAACCTCAGGACGCAACCATGGCCGCTTATGAAAACTGCTATTGGCTGTCGGCCGACGGGCTGAAGCTGCATTATCGTTTCTATCCGGGCGACGACCGCCTTCCGCCGGTGCTCTGCCTGCCCGGCCTCACCCGCAACGCGCGCGATTACGACGCGCTGGCGGCGCGGCTGGCGGGGCGGCGGCAGGTGATCGCGGTCGATTTCCGCGGCCGCGGCAAAAGCGAATATGCCAAGGATCCGATGACCTATGTCCCCGCGACCTATGTCGCGGACGTGCAGGCGCTGCTCGCCGAACGCGGCATCACGCGCGTCGTCGCGGTCGGCACCTCGCTCGGCGGGATCGTGACGATGCTGCTCGCGCAGGCGGGGGCGGGGATCGCCGCGGCGCTGCTCAACGACGTCGGGCCGGAGATCGAGGCGAGCGGGATCACCCGCATCCGCGGCTATGTCGGCAAGGGCAGCAGTTGCCCGACCTGGATGCACGCCGCGCGTGCGTTGCAGGACGGCAATGCCGACGTCTATCCCGACTGGAAGATCGAGGACTGGCTGGCGATGGCCAAGCGCGTCTACCGGCTGACCAGCAGCGGGCGGATCGTGCTCGATTACGACCTCAAGATCGCCGAACCGTTCCGCACGCCGGGCAACGAGAGCGGGCCGGACATGTGGGCGGCACTGTCGGCGTTGCGCGCGGTGCCGGTGCTGATCGTCCGCGGCGGTCGCTCCGACGTGCTGTCGCAGCCGGTGGCGGAGCGGATGCTGGCGGCGCTCGATCAGGGCGAACTGGTGACGCTCCCCGGCGTCGGCCATGCGCCGACGCTGAGCGAGCCGGCGTTGCAGGCGCCGATCGACGCGCTGCTGGAGAAAGCGGTAGCGTGACGCCCGCCGGCGACGAGCCGGATGGGGCGCCGCGGCTCGTCCTGCTCGATATCCTGCGCGGGGTGGCGATCCTCGCCATCCTGCTGATGAACGTCAGCGAGATGGGCGCGTCGATGACCGCCAATTGGTCCGACATCCGCCATATCGGCTGGAGCGGCGCCGATCGGGTGGCATGGTGGCTCGACACATTGCTGGTCGAGGGGACGGCGCGCGCGCTGCTCGAGATGCTGTTCGGCGCGGGGATGCTGATCCTGACCGAGCGGATCGCGGCGGCGAGCGACAATCCGCTGGCGGTGGCGCTGCGCTACGGCTGGCGCAATGCGGTGCTATGGGCGCTGGGCATCGCGCACATGTTCCTGCTGCTGTGGCCGGGCGACATCCTGCACACCTATGCGGTGGCGGCGCTGGTCGCCTGCGGCTTCCGGATGCTGTCGACGCGGGCGCTGTTCGTCCTCGGCCTGTCCTATGCGGCGTTCACGCTGGCGAGCGGCCTGACGACCGAAATGCCGGCGGCGGCGCGGGTGCAGATGGCGCGGGAGAATGCCGCCGCGGTGGCGCGCGAGGATCGCTTCGGCCACGGCAGCCCTGCCGACTGGACCGCGGGGCAGCGCCGCGTCGGCCTGGAGCGGCTCGGCGGCGAGGAGATCGTCTACGTCTGGGAGGCGGCGGCGACGATGCTGATCGGCGCGGGGCTGTTCCGGCTGGGGGCGTTGCAGGGTGGCTGGTCGCGGCGGCGCTATTGGCGGATGCTCGCCTGGGGCTATGGCATCGGATTGCCGCTGCGCGTGTATGGCGCGTGGGAGGCGACGCGCTTCGACGGGCGGATCGGCGTCGCGTGGATGTGGGACGATATCGCGCGGCTCGCGACGACGCTGGGGCATGTCGCGGCGGTCGCGCTGCTCGTCGGCAGCGTGCGCGGCGGGCGGTGGCTGGCGCCGTTCGCGGCGGCGGGGCGGACCGCGCTGACGCTGTACGTTGCGCAGACGCTGATCGTGTCGTGGCTGATCTTCTCGCCTTACGGGCTTGGCCTGTACGGGCGGATGGGCTGGGCGGCGATGATGGCGCTGGCGCTGGCGGTCGACGCGCTGCTGCTATGGGCGGCGGTGCTGTGGGTGCGGCGGTTCCGCATCGCGCCGGTGGAATGGGCGTGGCGATCGGTAATCGAGGGACGCTGGCTGCCGCTGCGGTAAACCGTTCTTCCGCGAACCCCGCCGCGCCGCTACACGACACGGCATGCCGCAACCCGTTCATATCCTGCACCTCCATTCGAGCTTCAGCCTGGGCGGCAAGGAGGCGCGGGCGGTGCGGCTGATGAACGCCTTCGGCGATGCCGCGCGGCACACGATCGTCAGCGGCGTGCCCGACCAGCTCGGCGCGCGCGCCTCGATCGCCAGGGGCGTGCGCTACGAGATCGCGCAGGACCCGCCGGCGCTGACCGGGCGGCCGTCGGTGGCGCGCTACGAGGCGCTGGCCCGATTCATGCGGCGCTTCGATCTGGTGCTGACCTACAATTGGGGGGCGATCGACGGGGTGATGGCGCGGCGCGTCTTCCCCAAGGGGGCGCCGCCGCTGGTCCATCACGAGGACGGTTTCAACGCCGACGAGGCCAAGGGGCTGAAGATCGAGCGCAACGTCTATCGGCGGATCGCGCTCGGCGCGGCGCATGCGCTGGTGGTGCCGTCCGAGGTGCTGGAGGACATCGCGTTCAGGACGTGGAAGCAGCCGGCGGCGCGGGTGCATCGTATCGCCAACGGCATCGACACCGCCCGTTACGCGCAGAAGCCCGAGCTGCGCGCGATCCCCGGCTTCGTGCCGAACGGCAAGGAGGTGGTGATCGGCGCGCTCGCCGGCCTGCGCGAGGTCAAGAACCTGCCGCTGCTGGTGCGCGCCTGCGGCGGCATCGCCGGCCGGTTCCGGCTGGTGATCGTCGGCGAGGGGCCCGAGCGTGCGGCGATCGAATCGACCGCGCGCGCGATGGGCATCGCCGATCGCGTGGTGATGCCGGGGTTCCTCGGCGAGCCGCATCGCTTCGTCGGCCATTTCGACATCATCGCGCTGTCCTCGGCGAGCGAGCAATTTCCGATCAGCGTCGTCGAGGGCATGGCGGCGGGCCTGCCGGTGGTGAGCACGCCGGTCGGCGACGTGCCGCGGATGGTGTCGGTGGAGAATGCGCCGTTTGTCACCGGCGGCGACGAGGTGCTGCTGCGCGATGCGTTGCAGACGCTGGTGTCCGATGCGGCGCTGCGGTCGCGGGTGGGCGCGGCGAACCGGGCGCAGGCGCGCGCCGCGTTCGACGAGGCCACGATGATCGCGCGGTACAAGGCGCTGTACGGCGCGGCGATGGGACGGCCGGGGGTGCTGGGATAGGGGCCGGCGTTCGTTTCGCGGCTTCGTCGCCGGGGCCGGGCTGTCGGTTATGAACCCTCATTTGTCCCGGCCGGGTCCCAAACCCACCCCGTCACCCCGGACTTGTTCCGGGGTCCACCCTGCGGCGGGGAGAAAGGCTGGATTGGATACCCTTCTCTTGCGGCTGGGTGGACCCCGGAACAAGTCCGGGGTGACGAATCTCTTGGGGAAACCGATCGAGCCTCATCGGCGTAGCCATATGCGATAGCTCCGGGCTCTCGGGCTGCGGGGACCAAGCCACACTTCGGCTCAAGGCGAGCCTTCTGCAAAAAAATCCGCTCTTTACCTGCTGAGCGGCTTTCGCGGTACTTCAGCCGGCGCGGGAGCACGGGCCCTGCCGTCGGGCTCACGCCTCCTCGGCGAGTTCCTCGCCGAGCCGTGTGGCGAAGTGGAGCGCGGCGGCGGCGCCGCCGGAGGTCGCCAGCGCAAGGTCGGCGGCGCCTTGCAGCAGGCCGTCCTCGACCTCGGGTTCCTGCGCCTCGGCGGCGGCGATGGTCGCGGCGAGGATCGCGCGGGCGTCGGTTTCGCCATAGGTCAGCGCGAATGCGTCGAGTGCGGCGGCGAAACAGGCGTGATCGCTGACCGGAGCGGCGCCATGCTGCTGGAGCGAGGCGCAGGCCGCACCGAGGACATAGGCGCGCGACCAGGCCGAGCCGGTTGGGCCGTGATCGGGCAATGCGCCAGCGACGCAGCCGAGTTGCGCGAATTGCGGCAGCAGCAGCGTGCCGAGCGGCGACTGGGGCTGCACCGGCAGCAAGGCGCCCGGCGCCCGCCGCGGCGCGATCAGGTGATTGAGGACCCCCATCGGTATTGCCTTCCCCTCGCGTGACGCGTCGATCGCGCCTGTGTGGCGCAACGGGGTTAACCGCGGCCTAAGCCCGGACGGACGGCCGCGGCGGGCGCGCAATTTCTTCGCTTCCGGGCATCCTTCTTGTATAGCCGGTCGTATTTACCCCCGGATGAGGTGCATTTTTCCGTGTTCAAGGGCCTGAAGCCGATTGTCTACAATGGCCGCGAGGTCTGGCCGCTCGTCGAGGGCGGCAAGGGCGTTGCCGCGACCAACCATGCCTCTGCCGGAGCATGGGCCGCCGCCGGTGGCATCGGTACGGTTTCCGCGGTCAATGCCGACAGCTACGATCCCGAAGGCAAGATCATCCCGCAGGTCTATCGCGCGCTGACCCGCCGCGAACGGCATGAAGAGCTGGTCGAATATGCCATCGAGGGCGCGGTGCAGCAGGTGCATCGCGCCTATGAGATCGCCGGCGGCAAGGGTGCGGTCAACATCAACGTGCTGTGGGAGATGGGCGGCGCCCAGCGCATCCTGCACGGCGTGCTGGAGCGGACGCGCGGCATGGTCGCGGGCGTCACCTGCGGCGCCGGCATGCCCTACAAGCTGTCCGAGATCACCGCCTCCTACGGCGTGTCCTATCTGCCGATCGTGTCGTCGGGCCGGGCGTTCCGCGCCTTGTGGAAGCGTGCCTATTCGAAGGCGGCGGAATGGCTGGCGGCGGTGGTCTACGAAGACCCCTGGCTCGCCGGCGGCCACAACGGGCTGTCGAATGCCGAGGACCCGCTGAAGCCGCAGGACCCGTTCCCGCGCGTCGCCGAATTGCGCGCGGTGATGCGCGAGGGCGGCATCCCCGACAGCACGCCGATCGTGATGGCGGGCGGCGTCTGGTATCTGCGCGACTGGAACGACTGGATCGACAATCCGGAACTCGGCACGATCGCCTTCCAATATGGCACGCGGCCGCTGCTGACGCAGGAAAGCCCGATCCCGCAGGACTGGAAGGCCAAGCTGACCGAGATCGAGGAAGGCGAGGTGCTGCTGCACCGCTTTTCGCCGACCGGCTTCTATTCGTCGGCGGTGCGCAATCCGTTCCTGCGCAATCTGGAAGCGCGGTCCGAGCGGCAGATCGCCTTTTCGACGCAGGAGGCGGGCGATCACGTCTTCCAGCTCGACGTCGGCGTGAAGGGCAAGAATTTCTGGGTGACGCGCAACGACCTGCTGCGCGCGCGCCAGTGGTTCGGCGAAGGCTATACCGATGCGCTGAAGACGCCGGACAATACGTTGGTTTTCGTGACGCCGGTCGAGAAGGGCATCATCCGCAAGGATCAGGCGGATTGCATGGGCTGCCTGTCGCAATGCTCGTTCTCGAGCTGGGCGGATACCGACACCAATTCGACCGGGCGGCTCGCCGACCCGCGCAGCTTCTGCATCCAGAAGACGCTGCAGGATATCGCGCATGGCGGCGACATCGACCAGAATCTGATGTTCGCCGGCCATGCGGCGTATAATTTCAAGCGCGATCCGTTTTACTCGAACGGCTTCGTGCCGACGGTGAAGCAATTGGTCGATCGAATCCTGACCGGGGACTGAGCGGACCGTCGGCGCGATGGACGCGGCGGTCGAGACGGCATTGGTCGCGGTGGCGCAGGCGATGCGCGCCGCGGCTGCACCGTGGTGGATCATCGGCAGCGCGGCGGTGGTGCTGCTCGGCGGCGAGACCGCGGTGGCCGATATCGATCTGCTGACCGGCGAGCGCGACGGCCGGGCGCTGGCGGCGCGATTGGGCGTTGCGCTGGTGGCGAGCGATGCGCATCCGCGCTTCCGATCAAAGGTGTTCGCGCGCTGGCAGCGGAGCGATCACGACGTCGAGATCATGGGCGGGCTGATGCTCGCCGAAGGCGCGGGCTGGACGGCGCTGGTGCCGGCGACGCGGGTGGCGGTCGCCGTCGGTGGCGAAACCCTGTTCGTGCCGGCGCGGGACGAGATGATCTCGATCCTCGGCCGCTTCGGGCGGGACAAGGACCGGGTGCGGGCGCGACTGCTTGCCCGGTGTACGGGAGCGCCGGGTTGAGGCGCTCGACGCTCCCGAACCTCGTTTAGTCGGCGACGGTGCCGACGACCGCACCGCCGGCGCCGCCGACCGCCGCACCCTTTTCGACGCTGCCGCCGGTCGCCGCGGCGACGCCCGCGCCACCCGCGGCGCCGATGCCGGCACCCTTGAGCGTCGAACAGGCCGACAGGCTGATCGCGGAGCCGAGCAGGAGCGCGGAGACGGCGAGCGGCTTGATCTTCATCGTTGATTTCCCTTGCTGATCTGAAGCGGCATAAATGGTGCTGCGCAGCAAGATGTTCCGGCCGGCAACATTTTGTCACCGGGCGGCGGGGCGATCAGGCCCAGCCTTCGAGCACCTGATCGGGCGGGCGATGGCCGTCCGCCCACATGCGGATGTTCTGGATGACGCGCTCGCCCGACGCCTGCCGGCCTTCGAGCGTCGCCGAACCCATATGCGGCGTCATCACCACATTGGGCAGCGCGAGCAGCCGCGGATCGATGCGCGGTTCGTGCTCCCACACGTCGAGCCCGGCGCCGGCGAGGCGGCCCGCCTCGAGCGCGTCGACCAGCGCGCCTTCGTCGAGGATGCCGCCGCGCGAGGTGTTGATGACATAGACGTGGGTACGCATCAGGCCGATGCGGCGGCGGTCGATCAGGTCGCGGCTGTCGGCGTTGAGCGGCGTGTGGATGCTGACGATATCAGCGAGGCCGAGCAGGTCGTCGAGATCGGCATGGAAGGTCGCGCCCAGCTCCGCCTCGACGACGGCGGGCAGGCGGCGGCGATTGTGGTAATGGATCGACAGGCCGAAGGCGCGCGCGCGCCGCGCCACCGCCTGGCCGATGCGGCCCATGCCGACGATGCCGAGCGCCTTGCCGCCGATCCGGTGGCCGAGCATGCCGCCGGGGCTCCAGCCGTGCCATTCGCCCGAGCGCACCAGTTTCTCGCCCTCGGCGAGCCGGCGCGGCACCGAGACGATCAGCGCCATCGCCATGTCGGCGGTATCCTCGGTCAGCACGCCGGGCGTGTTGGTGACGATGATGCCGCGCGCGCGCGCGGCCTTGAGCGCGATATGGTTCACGCCGGCACCGTAATTGGCGATCAGCCGCAGCCGCTCGCCCGCGCCTTCGATCAGCGCGGCGTCGATCTCGTCGGTGACGGTGGGGACGAGCACGTCGCAATCCGCCATCGCCGCGGCGAGCTGGTCGCGCGTCATCGCCGCGTCGCCGCGATTGTTGGTGGTGTCGAACAGCGCCTCGAGCCGGTCCATCACCGTGTCGGCGAGCTCGCGGGTGACGATCACCCTGGGGGTCTTGCGGGGCTCTGGCATCGCGGCATCGGCTTGGCGGAGCGCGTGGGTCGCGTCAACGGATCGTTGCTCCTGCCCGCGTCCGCGCTAGAGAGGGGCATCCAGATTGAGGAATGTTATGATGCGCCATTGGGCTTTAGCGGTCGCGGGACTGGCGATGCTGGCGGTCGACGGCGGCGCGCTGGCCGCCGAGGCGAAGAAGACGTTGCCTTATTATGCGTCGATCAACGCCGGTCGCGCGCGGATGCGCACCGGCCCCGACAAGACCTATCCGGCGAGCTGGCTGTACCAGCGCGCCGATCTGCCGGTGCGCGTCGTCGCGACGTTCAAGCAATGGCGCAAGGTCGAGGATCCCGACGGCACGCAGGGCTGGATGCTCGCCGCGCTGCTGAGCGAACGGCGGACGGCGATCGTCCGCGGCGCGCAGCCGGTCGAGATGCACGAACGCGCGTCGAGCGGCGCGAAGCTGCTGTGGCGTGCCGCACCGGGCGTCGTCGGGCGGCTGAGCGCCTGCGGCGGCGGCTGGTGCCGCTTCGACGTGCGCGGGCAGGCGGGCTTCGTCGAGGTCGGAAGCCTGTGGGGTGTCGAGCCGACCGAGCGGCTGCCGTGATGCGCTAGGCGCTCCCCTCCCATGCAGGGCAGGGCTATCGCATATGGCTGCGGTAATGAGGTTCGATCGGTGGCCTCATCAGATTTGTCACCCCGGACTCGTTCCGGGGTCCACCAGGCCACAGGAGAACGGTAACGAATCAAGCCTTTCTCCTCGCCGCAGGGTGGACCCCGGAACAAGTCCGGGGTGACGGGGTAGGCCTGGGACACGGCGGGCTCAATCGAGCATCCATATGCGCTAGCCTCCCGTGCAGGGAGGGGAGGCGCGTCAGTTCATCAGTTCGACCGCCATCGCGGTCGCCTCGCCGCCGCCGATGCACAGCGACGCCATGCCGCGGCGCTGGCCGTTCGTTTCGAGCGCCGACAGCAGGGTCGCGAGGATGCGCGCGCCGCTCGCGCCGATCGGATGGCCGAGAGCGCAGGCGCCGCCGTGGACGTTGAGGCGGGCGGGGTCGATGCCGAGATCGTGGATCGCGATCATCGACACCACCGCGAACGCCTCGTTGACCTCGAACAGGTCGATGTCGTCGCGGCTCCAGCCGGCGCGGTCCATCGCCTTGCGCACCGCGAACACCGGCGCGGTGGTGAATTTGGCCGGATCGTGCGCGTGCGCGGCATGCGCGACGACGCGGGCGATCGGGGTGAGGCCGAGCCGCTCGGCGACGCTGGCGCGGGTCATCACCAGCGCCGCCGCACCGTCGGAGATCGACGAGGCGTTGGCGGCGGTGATCGTGCCCTCGCGCGAGAAAGCGGGCTTGAGCGTCGGGATCTTGGCGACGTCGCCCTTGGCCGGCTGTTCGTCGAGCGCGACGGTGGTCGAACCCTTGCGGCCCTTCACCTCGACCGGCACAATCTCGCGATCGAACGCGCCCGACCCCTGCGCGCGCTGCGCGCGGTGCAGCGACTCGATCGCATAATCGTCCATCGCCTTGCGGGTGAACTGATAGTCGGCGGCGGTATCCTCGGCGAAATTGCCCATCAGCTTGCCGGGCTCATAGGCATCCTCGAGCCCGTCGAGATACATATGGTCGTAGAAGGTATCGTGGCCGATGCGCGCGCCGCCGCGATGCTTGCGCGAGAGATAGGGGGCGTTGGTCATGCTCTCCATCCCGCCGGCGACGAGCAGGTCGACCGACCCCGCGGCGAGCGCATCGGCGGCCATGATCGCCGCCTGCATGCCCGATCCGCACATCTTGTTGACCGTCGTCGCCTCGACATGCGTGCCGAGACCCGCGCCGATCGCCGCCTGGCGGGCGGGGGCCTGGCCGAGGCCGGCGGGCAGGACGCAGCCCATGTAGATACGCTCGATCGCCTCCGCCGAGGCTCCGGCACGGTCGACCGCGGCCTTGACCGCGGCGGCGCCGAGCTCGGTCGCCGAGGCGCCGGCGAGCGCACCCTGGAACGAGCCCATCGGCGTGCGGGCGTAACTGACGATGACGACGGGATCGGTGGACATACGCTCTCCGGTGTTTCTAGTTGAGGGCGATCTAGGGTGTGGCAGGGGGCGGGGCAATGACGGGATACGGCAGGTCCAGCGTTGCTGCCGGTCGGCATAATGGTCGCGGGAGGAAAGGCCGTTCTCAATCCTCCCCCTGGCGGCAGGGCTATCGCATATGAAGATCTGTATGGGTCCGCCGTCTGCCAAATCCACCTCGTCACCCCGGACTCGTTCGGGGGTCCACTCTGCGGCGAGGAGAAAGGCATGATCCGACACCATTCTCTTGCGGCCCGGTGGACCCCGGAACGAGTCCGGGGTGACGAAGAACATGGGCAAGCGGCTCGATCCTCAACACCGCAGCCATATGCGATAGGCCTCCCCCTGGCGGGGGAGGAATTGATCGGCGGGATACAATTCCACGCCCGCTCGCTCAGCCGTCATGGAAGAATTTATCGAGCCTATACGGTGGTTTGCGTCGATCAGCGGGATGATTGCAGCGACCGTCGTGGCGTTGGACTGGGGGCGGCGCGATACCGGATGGGCGATGGTGCTGTTCTGCCTGTCGGCGGTCGCGTGGCTGGTCGGTGCGGCGGTGATGCGCGACTGGGCGCTGGGATCGCAGAACATCGTGCTGCTGCTGATCGATCTGCTCGGTGTCTACCGCTATCTGATCCGCGATCCCGACCCGCAAACCGAAGGGGCATGACGTGAGCGCCGTCGGCTGGGCGGCGCTGCTCGGCGGGCTGGGGGCGATCTTCGGCAGCTTCATCGCGGCGCTGGTGATCCGCTGGCCGGCGGGGCGGTCGATCGCGGACGGACGGTCGGCGTGCGACGCGTGCGGGCGGACGCTCGCACCGGTCGAGCTGGTGCCGATCGTCAGTTTCGTGGCGCAACGCGGGCGGTGCCGGGGCTGCGACGCGCGGATCGATCCCGGCCATCTGTGGATCGAACTGGCGGCGCTGGCGATCGGCTTGCTGGCCGGGGCGGTCGCGCCCGGTTGGGCCGGCGTGGCGGGGGCGGTGTTCGGCTGGCTGCTGCTGGCGCTCGCGGCGCTCGATATCGTCGCCTTCTGGCTGCCCGACCGGCTGACCACGCTGCTCGCACTGGCCGGGCTGGCGAGCGGCGCGGTGGGGCTGGCGCCCGCGCTGGCGGATCGGCTGATCGGCGGCATCGCCGGCTATGCGGCGCTCGCCGGGATCGCGCTGGGCTATAAAGCGTGGCGGGGCCGCGAGGGGATGGGCGGCGGCGATCCCAAGCTGATGGGGGCGATCGGATTGTGGCTCGGCTGGCGGATGCTGCCGGCGGTGTTGGTGATCGCGAGCCTGGTCGGGCTGGGGGTCGCAGTGTTCGCGCATCTCAGCGGGCGGCGCATGGCACGCGACACCGCGATGCCGTTCGGCGCATTGCTCGGCGTGGCGGCTTACCCGGCGTGGCTGGCCATGGTAACGATCGCGCCATGATCGCGCTGTTCCTCGCCGTCGTCGCCCAGACCGCCGCGCCCGCGGCCCCCGCCGCGCCGTCCGTACTCGGACCGATCGGTCAGCAGCGGCTGCCGGTCAAGGGCTGTGCCGCCTATCTGTGGAACCCTGCGGACCGGCAATTGGTGGCGATGGCGGTCGCCGATCCGGCGACGCTGCGCCTGTCGATCGGCGGCAAGACGATCGACCTGGTACGAAGCGGCGACGGCGAGGGGGCGGGGCGGCTCGGCTTCGCCGAGGCGATCGACTATCGCGGCGGCGATCTCAGCGTGCGGCTGGCGATGGAGATCGTCCAGCAGGACGGGCTGACCGCGGGGGCGCGGGTGCCGAGCGGGTCGATGCAGATCGAGCGGCCGGGGCAGGATGCGATCGCGGTGCCGGTCGCAGGCCTGATCGGCTGTCGCAGCTGAGGCCCGACGCGGCGAGCGTTGCCGATCCGCCACAATCGCCAAAATCGTTTCGGCTGGCGAACCAATGGCGGTTCGGTCCGTTGTCGACCCTGCGGGGGCGGGTCTCCGCGTTGCTCTGACGGACCTTCGATGACGCTACGCTTCGTATTCGCCAGCCTTTCCATTGCCATGTTGCTCACCGGCACCGCGCACGCCCAACAGGTCGATGTCGGCGCCTCCGCGCCGCCGCCCGACACCGCCGAGGCGACCCCCGACAGCAGTCAGGGCGATACCCAGCACCGGCCTCGCACCGCGATCGCCCGCACCCGCGATACCTCGCCCTCGGCACTGATCGGCGACACGCAGAGTGCGCCGCCGCCGGGCCTGATCGGCGACTGGCAGGAAATCCGCACCCGGCTCGGCCAGCGCGGGATCGGCGTCACCGCGCGTTATGCCTCGGAAAGCGGCTACAATGTCGCGGGCGGCGACCGGAAGCTGTTCCGCGAGACCGGCCAGTTCGACGCCGGCGTCCTGCTCGACCTCGACAAGCTCGCCGGGCTGACGGGCGGCGCGTTCCAGGCGACGGTGACGTGGCGGCGCGGGCGCAACTTGACCGCGGATGCCGGCATCGATTCGCTGCAGCAGGTGCAGGAGGTCTATGGTCGCGGCCAGACGGTGCGCGTGACGCAATTATGGTATGAGCAGCGGATCGGCCCGCGCGTCGAGATCAAGCTCGGCCGCACCAATCCGGGCGAGGATTTCGCGGTCTTCTCGTGCCATTTCATGAATTTGAGCTTCTGCGGCGCGCAGCCGGGCAATCTCGTCGGCGATTATTGGCAGAATTGGCCCGTCGGCCAATGGGGTGCGCGGGTCCGGGTCGACCTGCCGCGCGACCTGTACGTGCAGGGCGGCGTCTACGAGATCAATCCGCGCAATCTCGACAACGACTTCTTCGTCTGGCGCTTCCACGGTGCAACCGGCGCGCTGATCCCGGTCGAGGTCGGCTGGACGCGCGGCGGTGACGACGGGCAGGTCGGTTCGTACAAGGTCGGCGCATGGCTCGGCACTGCGCGGGGCGACGACGTGCTGCTCGACGTCAATCGCAATCCCAGCGTCGTCACCGGCCTGTCGCCGCTCCAGCATACGAGTCGCTACGGCGTCTACGGGACGATGCAGCAGCAGCTCACCGGTACGTCGAAGGACGGCAAGGCGCTGACCGGCCTGTCGATGTTCGCCAATGTCACGCAGGCGGACCGGGCGACTTCGGTAACAGACAATCAGGTGTCGCTGGGGGTGTTCTACAAGGGGCTGGTGCCGGCGGTGCCGGGCGACGTGCTCGGTGTCGCCGCGGCGCGGACCAACGTCAACGGCCGCGCCGCGACCGCCGACCGGCTGATACCGGGAACGCCGGTGCGCCACGCCGAATATGCCGCGGAGGTCTATTACAGCATCCACCCCGCCGACTGGCTCGAGCTCAGGCCCAACCTGCAATATATCCACCATCCCGGCGGGGTGCGCGAGGCGCATGACGTCGGCGTATTGGGGATGAAGGCGGCGATCACGCTGTGAGGGGTGGGGGCGACCCTTCCACCCTAACACGTCACCCCGGACTTGTTCCGGGGTCCACTCCGCGGCGAGGAGACTGACCAGAGCCGTGGGCCCGCGCCTGCGGCCCGGTGGACCCCGGAACAAGTCCGGGGTGACGGTATGTGGGATATTGATGTGCCGAGCCACGCCGGCCTTCAAGACGCCCCGGCGCGAGACGCGTTGGCGCTTGTCGTTGCCGCTCCGCCGGGGTACACCGCTGTTATACACGTTAAACAGAGGTATAGCATGCAAGCCGCCAGCCAGGTCCTCGATCGCGTCCTCGTCCTCGAGATGGTGCGCGTCACCGAAGCGGCGGCGATCTCCGCCTCGACGCTGACCGGGCGCGGCGACGAGAAGGCCGCCGACGCCGCCGCGGTCGAGGCGATGCGCGCGGCGCTTAACGAACTCGACATCGACGGCACCGTGGTGATCGGCGAAGGCGAGCGCGACGAGGCGCCGATGCTGTTCATCGGCGAGAAGGTCGGCACCGGCAACGGTCCGGCGATCGACATCGCGCTCGATCCGCTGGAGGGCACGACGATCTGCGCCAAGGCGGGACCGAACAGCCTCGCGGTGCTGGCGATCGCCGAAAAGGGCGGCCTGCTCAATGCGCCCGACGTCTATATGGACAAGATCGCGGTCGGCCCGAACCTGCCCGCCGGCGTCATCGATCTCGACAGGACGCCGACGGAGAACGTCCATGCGATCGCCGCCGCCAAGGGCGTCGCGCCGCACGAGATCATCGCCTGCGTACTCGACCGGCCGCGTCACGAGGCGCTGATCGCCGAGCTGCGCAGCATCGGTTGCGGCGTGATGCTAATTGGCGACGGCGACGTCGCGGGGGTGATCGCGACGGCCGATCCCGATACGACGATCGACGTCTATATGGGCTCGGGCGGCGCGCCGGAGGGCGTGCTGGCCTGCGCGGCGCTGCGCTGCGTCGGCGGCCAATTCAAGGGCCGGCTGCTGTTCCGCAACGACGACGAGCGCGCGCGGGCGCGCAAATGGGGCATCGCCGACCTCGACAAGCAATACGACCTCGAAGAGCTGGCCAAGGGCGACTGCATCTTCGCCGCGACCGGCGTCACGGACGGATCGCTGCTGGAGGGGGTCAAGCGCCGCAAGGGCAAGATGACCACCGAGAGCGTCGTGATGCGCGCCTCGACCGGCACGGTCCGCTGGGTGAAGGGCGAACATCGCACGGATTGATCCGGGGCGGGGAGTGCGGTTATCCTAGGCGGTCGTCACCCCGGACTTGTTCCGGGGTCCACAGTGCCGCAGGCGAGCGGTGCCGCCTCCAACCCTTCTCCTCGCCGCGGAGTGGACCCCGGAACAAGTCCGGGGTGACGAAGTGATCTGAATGCTCGCCATCCTCCTCGTCCTTACCGTCGGCTATCAGCTCGTCTTGTTGCGACGCGGGCGGATGTTCGCGTGGCGGCGTATCGCGTTCGGCGCGCGTCATCTGCGCTGGGCGGCGACGCTGTGGCTCGGCTATGGCGTTACCGCGCTTGTCGGCTTGCTCGTCGTGCAGCGTCTGTCGGGTATCGGCACGCTTCCCGCGGAATTCCTGCCGCTCGCTTTCTATCTCGGCATGCCGCCCGGCACGATCGATGCGCAGACCGTCGCGATCGGGCTCGGCGCGGGGAGCCTGCTCGGGCTGATCCTCACCTGGTGGCGGGCGCGGCGCGGGCGGGCGCCGTGGACCGCGGGCGACGCCCGCTCGGTGATGCCGACCAGCGACGCCGACCTCTGGCCCGCCGCAGTGCTGGCGCTGGCCGCCGGGACGGCGGAGGAATTGTTCTACCGCCTCTGGCTGCCGCTGATCGTCGCGATGGCGACCGGCTCGGGGCTCGCCGGGGTGATCGTCGCCACTGCCGCCTTTGCCGCGATGCACCGCTATCAGGGGCGGGTAGGCATGGCGGCAACCTTCGTCGGTGGCGGGCTGCTGACCGCGCTCTACATGGGGACCGGCGCGCTCTGGGTGCCGATGGGCGTCCACGTGCTCGTCGATCTCAACGCGCTCGTGCTGCGCCCGGCGCTGTCGGCGCGGGTGCGGCGGCGGCTCAGTTCTTCAGCCGCCAGCCGCTCTTGAAGATCCAGGCGATGATGCCGAGGCAGACGACGAGGAAGCCGAGCGTCACGCCGAGGCTGACCGCGATATCGACGTCGCCCTTGCCGAAGAAGCTCCAGCGGAAGCCGCTGACCAGATAGACGACCGGGTTGAACAGGCTGACCGTCCGCCATGGCTGCGGCAGCATGTCGATCGAATAGAAGCTGCCGCCGAGGAAGGTCAGCGGCGTGATCAGCAGCATCGGCACGAAATTGAGCTGTTCGAAGCTCTTCGCCCAGATGCCGAGGATGAAGCCGAACAGGCTGAAGGCGATCGCGGTGAGCAGCAGGAAGGCGATCATCGCGCCGGGATGGAGCACGCGGATCGGCACGAAGAAGGCCGAGGTGGCGAGGATGATGACGCCAAGCACGACCGACTTGGTCGCCGCCGCGCCGACATAGCCGAGCACCATCTCCATCGCCGACACCGGCGCGGAGAGCAATTCGAAGATCGTGCCGGTGAATTTGGGGAAATAGATGCCGATCGAGGCATTGCCGACGCTTTGCGTGAGCAGCGACAGCATGATGAGTCCCGGTACGATGAAACTGCCGTAGCCGACGCCGTCGACGCTCTGCATGCGGCTGCCGATCGCGCCGCCGAAGACGATGAAATACAGGCTGGTGGTCAGCACCGGCCCGACGAGGCTCTGCCACAGGGTGCGCAGCGAGCGCGCCATTTCGAAGCGATAGATCGCCCAGACGCCGTGGAGGTTCATACGCGTTGTCCCACCAGATCGACGAAAATATCCTCGAGGCTGGATTTGGAGGTCTCCAGATCCTTGAAGCCGATATGCCGCTCGGCGAGTTCGCGCAGCAGCGACGGGATGCCGGTATGTTCCTCGGTCGCGTCGAAGACGTAGCGGAGCACCTTGCCGTCGCTCTGCAGGCTGAGCTGCCAGCGTTCGAGGCCCGCTGGGACGGCGGCGAGCGGCTCGACCAGCGTCAGGTCGAGCTCGCGCTTGCCGAGCTTGTGCATCAGCGCCGCCTTCTCCTCGACGAGCAGCAGCCGGCCCTTGTCAATCACGCCGACGCGGTCGGCCATCTCCTCGGCCTCCTCGATATAATGGGTGGTGAGGATGATCGTCACGCCGCGTTCGCGCAGGCCGTGGACCAGCTTCCACATGTCGCGGCGGAGCGCGACGTCGACGCCCGCGGTGGGTTCGTCGAGGAACAGGACCTCCGGCTCGTGTGCCAGCGCCTTGGCGATGAGCACGCGGCGCTTCATCCCGCCCGAGAGTTCCATAATCTTGGAATCGCGCTTGTCCCACAGGGAGAGGTCGCGCAGCACCTGTTCGATATAGGCGCTGTGGCCCGAGCGGCCGAACAGCCGGCGCGAGAAGGTGACGGTGGCGAGCACCGTCTCGAACATGTCGACCGACAGTTCCTGCGGCACGAGGCCGATGCGGCGGCGGGCCGCCTTATAGTCGGTGATCGCGTCGTGACCGGCGACCTGGATCGTGCCGGTCGAGGGGGTGACGATGCCGCAGATGATGCTGATCAGCGTCGTCTTGCCGGCGCCATTGGGGCCGAGCAGCGCGAAGATTTCGCCCTTGTTGATCGTCAGGTCGACGTGATGGAGCGCGGTGAAACCGCCCTTGTACGTCTTGGAGACGCCGGCGATGGCGAGAATCGGTTCTGGCATTGGGGTCCCCCGGAGTGGGCCGGAGATAGGGCGGGGGGTGTCGGTTGGTAAGGGGGTGATATCCTTGGGGTTGCTGTTCATTTTCGTCATCCCGGCGAAAGTGATGACGAAGGGTGGCGATACCCTCCTCGACCATTGTCATTCCCGCGAAGGCGGGAATCCATAGACGCTGACGATGCGGTTCTTGCCGTGAGGCCTGCGCGTATGGATCCCCGCCTTCGCGGGGATGACAGTGTGTGGGAAGCGGGGGCCTATTTCCCCCGCGCGGCGGCGATCGCCTTTTCCAGTTCCTCGACCGGCAGCGCGCCGGACAGTACGCGGTTGCCGACCACCCAGCTCGGCGTGCCGTTCATGCCGAGCTTGGCGGCGGTCGCCATGTTCTTGGCGATCTCGCCATCGATCGTGCCGGTGTCGAGCGCCGCCAGCGTCACGCCCGCCTTCGCCGCCGCGCCCTTGATCGAGGCGTCGCTCACCGGCCCGCCCGCGTAAAGCGCGTCGTGGAAGCCGAGGAACTTGCCCTGCTGTGCCGCTGCGAGGCTGGCGCGTGCCGCGGTGCGGCTCGCCTCGGACAGGATCGGCAGGTCGCGATAGACGATGCGCAGGTTCGGATCGCGCTTGAGCAGGTCGGCGATCATCGGCAGCGACGCACGGCAATAGCCGCAATTGTAATCGAAATATTCGACCAAAGTGACGTCGCCCTTGGGATTGCCAGCCCAGGCGCTGCCGAACGGCGTCAGGATCGCGTCGCGATTGGCGGCGACCGTCTCGCCCGACTGGCGCTCCTGCAACGCCTGCATCGCCTGCGGGATGATCTCCGGATGGGAGAGAACGTAATCGTGGACAACGCGCTCGATCCGCGCCTGATCGGCGCCCCCCGGTGAGGTGAAACGCTCGGAACTCCACACGGCGCCGGCGCCGATCAGGCCGCCGAGCACCGCGACCAGCGGCAGGGTATAACGGCTCATCGTTTCTTATATTTCTTCGGATTGTCGTCCATGTCGTTCTGCGCGGCCATCGCAATGTCTTGCGCGCGGATCCAATCGGACGTGTTGGCGGGAAGGTTGGCGAGCGCATAGCGCGCGCTCTGCGCGGCGGTGCGGTGGTCGCCCTCCATGCTGGCACGCTCGGCGGTGGCGAGCGCGGCGCGCGGCGTGTCGCCGGTCAACTCATAGACGGTGCCGAGCTGATACCAGGCGAACGGATTCTCGTCGTCGCGACCGACCGCGACGCGCAGCACCTTGATCGCTTCGGGATAATTGGCCTTGTTCTCGGTCGCGATCAGCGCGTGGCCGAAGGTGGTGGCGATCAACGGATTGTTGCGCGAGCCTTCGGTGGCGGCGCGTAGCGGCGGAATCGCGTCGACGGGGCGGCCGGCCTCGAGCAGGATCTGGCCACGGATTTCCTGGAAATAGGGATCGTCGGGTTTGGCCTTGATCAGCGCGACCGATTCGGCGTCCGCCTTGTCGGGATAGCCGGCCTTATGCCAGGCATAAGCGCGGGCATAATGCGCGTAGATGCTGCCGTCGCTCTCGGGGAAATCCTTCAGCGTCCGGTCGGGCGTCATCACATAGCCCTCCAGTTTCGCCTTCACGCGCCGGAAGCGCTCCTCCAGCGCCGGGTCGGACGGCTTGCTCCACGCCGGCGAATTCTGCAGCACCGCGGTGAGATTGGCGATCCGCTCGCCGGACAGCGGGTGGGTCTGCATGAACGGATCGATATTCTCGACGCCGTAACGATATTCCTGCTGCTGTAGCGTCTTGAAGAAGCTCAGCATGCCCTTGCCGGTGACCCCCGCGGCGTTGAGGAAGCGCGCACCGGCGGCGTCGGCGGAGTTTTCCTGCGTCCGACTGAACGAGAGATATTTGGCCATGCCGGCGGACTGGCCGAGCGCCATCAATCCTGCGCCGGCCTCGCCCGCGCCGGCGGCGACCGCGGCGAGGCCGAGCACCATCGAGAGCAAGGTGATGTGCATCGCCGGCTTGATGCCGTTGTCGGCGAGGACGACGTGACCGTCGGCGATATGGCCGAGTTCGTGCGCGATGACGCCCTGCACCTGATTGGCGTTGACCGCCGCCTGCAACAGGCCGGAGTGGACGTAGACCGTCTGCCCGCCGGCGACGAAGGCGTTGATCGATTCGTCGTTGATCAGCACGACCTTGACGTCGCGCGGCGACAGGCCGGCGGCCTTGACCAGCGGCACCGCCATGTCGCTGAACATCGACTCGGTTTCGGCATCGCGCAGGATCGATTGCGCCTGCACGGGCGCAGCGGAGACGAGCGCCGCGACGGCGGCGAAGCAGGCGAGACGTTTCATGCTGGGGACGGTCCGGAAGATCACGGCGTGAGTATAGGCGGGCGGCGTGGGGAGGTCACGGCGAAAGCGGTGCGCGCCTCGGGCTGAACGGGGGATGAGTGGCGGTAAATTCCTTCCCCGCAATGGCACGGCTATCGCACATGAACCTTGATCCAAACCCGCCGACATCCAAGCCCACCCCGTCACCCCGGACTGGTTCCGGGGTCTACTCTGCGGCGAGGAGAAAGGCTTAAGTCGACACCATTCTCTTGCGGCTGGGTGGACCCCGGAACAAGTCCGGGGTGACGGATCCAATGATGAAACCGATTGAACCTCATCAACCTAGGCAAATGCGATAGCCCTGCCTGCAAGGGGGATGGGGACCGCTCGGCGCATGCCGAGTGGTGGAGGGCGAGGAATTGTCGACCGACTCTCCCCGCCATCCCGGCGTGCGCCGGAATGACGGGGCAGGTGGGGTGAGGGTGGCAACCGGGCGCGAACCTGCTACACGCCGGCGCCTGAACCATGGCGTCCGAAGCTCCCCGCACCTCCCGATTCACCGCATTCCGCGATCAAGGCGGGTTGCGCGGCCTCGTGCGTCGCGTCTGGCGGCGCTGGTGGGTCAAGGGGCTGGCGATCCTCGCGCTGCTTGCCGCGATCGGCTATGGCGTGCTGTGGGTGACGATCCTGCGCGACCTGCCCTCGGTCGACCAGCTGCGCACCTACGAACCGCCGCTGCCCACCAACGTGCGCGGCATCGACGGGACGCCGATCCAGTCCTATGCCCGCGAACGGCGCGTCGAACTGAGCTTCGCCGAATATCCGCCGATGCTCGTCCGCGCCTTCCTCGCCGCGGAGGACAAGACCTTCTTCGAGCATCACGGCGTCGACTATCCCGGCCTCGGCGGTGCGGTGATCGATTATGCGCGCAAGTTCGGCACCGGCCGGCGCGCCAAGGGCGGCTCGACCATCACCCAGCAGGTCGCCAAGAACCTGTTGATCGGCAACGCCTATTCGCCGACGCGCAAGCTCAAGGAGGCGATCCTCGCCTATAAGATCGAGGATACGCTGACCAAGCCGCAGATCCTCGAACTCTATCTCAACCAGATCGCGCTGGGGCGGAACGCCTTCGGCGTCGAGGCGGCGAGCCACGCCTATTTCGACAAGGAGCTCGACGAGCTCGACCTCGCGCAGCTCGCCTATCTGGCGATCCTGCCCAAGGGGCCGTCGAACTACGATCCCGTCCGCCACGCCGACCGCGCGATGACGCGGCGCAATTACGTGCTCGGCGAGATGCTGCGCAACGGCTTCATCACCCAGGCACAGCACGACCAGGCGGCGGGCGAGCCGCTCGGCACGATCCTGCGCCGCACGCCGAAATTCGAGCGGGTCGGCGGCTATTTCGTCGAGGAGGTACGCCGCCAGCTGATCGGCAGGTTCGGCGAGACCGCGCGCGACGGGCCCTATGGCGTCTATCAGGGCGGGCTGTGGGTGCGCACCTCGCTCGACACGCGGTTGCAGGATCTTGCCGCGGAGGCGCTGCGCGATGGCCTGTTGCGCTACGAACGCGGCCGCGGCTGGGCCGGGCCGATCGCGCACAAGGAGGTCGACGGCGACAACTGGCTCCAGACGTTGCTCAACACCAATATCGGGCTCGACTATAGCGACTGGCGTGCCGGCATCGTGATCGCGCGCGACGGCGACGCGTGGCAGATCGGGTTCAGCGACGGCCAGACCGGTCGTCTGCCGCGCGGCAACGCCCAAATGCCGGTGCGCGGCAAGGGCGGTACGAGCTTCGGCGCGATCGAGCCGGGCGACATCATCGCGGTGGCGCCGGCGGGTGGCGAATACAGCCTGCGCTCGGTCCCCAAGGTCTCCGGCGGCTTCGTCGTCGAGGAGCCGGCGACCGGGCGGGTGCTGGCGATGCAGGGCGGCTTCGACAGCCGGTTGCAGGCGTTCAACCGCGCGACGCAGGCGCTGCGCCAGCCCGGCTCGACGATCAAGCCGATCGTCTATTCCGCCGCGCTGGAGAATGGCATGACGCCGGCGTCGATCATCATCGACGGGCCGTTCTGCGTCTACCAGGGCGCGCGGCTCGGGCAGAAATGCTTCCGCAACTTCGGCAATATGCGCGCCGCCGGGCCGCATACGATGCGCTGGGGCATCGAACAGTCGCGCAACCTGATGACCGTGCGCGCCGCCGCGACCACCGGCATGCCGAAGGTGGTCGACGTGATGAAGCGGATGGGGGTGGGCGACTATCAGCCCTATCTCGCCAATGCGCTCGGCGCCGGCGTCACCACGGTCAGCCGCATGGTCAACGCTTATGCGACGCTGGCCAACAACGGCCGTGCGCACGCGCCGACGCTGATCGACTTCGTCCAGGATCGCCACGGCAAGGTCATCCTGCCCGAGAATTGGCGCGCCTGCGACGGCTGCAACGCGCGCGACTGGGACGGCAAGGCGATGCCGCGCCCCGGCGACCGCGCGCGGCAGGTGATCGACGCGATGACCGCCTATCAGATGGTCCATATCACCGAGGGCGTGATCCAGCGCGGTACCGCGGTCGTGCTGCGCGATCTCGACCGGCCGATGTTCGGCAAGACCGGCACGACGACCGGGCCGACCGACGTCTGGTTCGTCGGCGGTACGCCGCAGTTCATCGGCGGGCTGTACGTCGGCTACGACACGCCGACCAATCTCGGCGGCTATGCGCAGGGCGGCACCTTCGCCGCGCCGATCTTCAAGGAGTTCGCGGTCAAGGCGTATGAGGGACTCGAGAAGATCCCGTTCCGCGCCCCCGCCGGCATCCGCATGGTGCGCATCGACCGGGCGAGCGGGCGGCCGGTCTACGGTACCTTCCCGACCGATGCCGATCCCAAGGCGGCGGTGATCTGGGAGGCGTTCAAACCGCAGAGCGAGCCGCGCCGCGCGATCCATCGCGGGCCGTCACCGGCCGCCGCGGCGGCGGCCAGCGCACCCACCCGCGCGGCGAATACGCCCCGCGACAGCGATTTCTTGCAAAGACAAGGCGGAATCTACTAGCGCCTGCTCCTACATAGGCGCTTCCATCGCCATTCAGCTTACCCGGAGAGTTCCCATGCGCGCCGAAGCGCAGTCCCACGTCGACAGCATCAAAGAGGCACTGGCATTGCTGCGCCGGTTCCTCGATTGGGACCGTGCGCTCCGCCGTCTCGACGAACTCAACGCCCGCGTCGAGGACCAGGCGCTGTGGAACGACCCCAAGGCCGCGCAGGAGGTGATGCGCGAGCGGCGGCGCCTCGACGAGGCGATCACCGCGACGCGCGCGATCCAGTCCGAACTCGACGACACGGTCGAGCTGATCGAGATGGCCGAGGCCGAGGGCGACACCGCGATGGAGGCGGAGGGCGTCGAGGCGCTCGCCGCGCTGGCGGAACGCGCCGATCGCGACAAGATCCAGGCGCTGCTCGCCGGCGAGGCCGACGCGAACGACACCTATATCGAGATCAACTCGGGCGCCGGCGGCACCGAGAGCCAGGACTGGGCGGGCATGCTGCAGCGCATGTACACGCGCTGGGCGGAACGCCGCGGCATGAAGGTCGAGCTGATCGACTATCACGCCGGCGAACAGGCGGGGATCAAGTCGGCGACGTTGCTGGTCAAGGGCGAGAACGCCTACGGCTATGCCAAGACCGAGAGCGGCGTGCACCGGCTGGTCCGGATCAGCCCCTATGACAGCGCGGCGCGGCGCCACACCAGTTTCTCGAGCGTCTGGGTCTATCCGGTCATCGATGACGACATCCAGGTCGAATATAACGAAAGCGACCTGCGCATCGACACCTATCGCGCGAGCGGCGCCGGCGGCCAGCACATCAACACGACCGATTCGGCGGTGCGCATCACGCACATTCCGACCGGCATCGTCGTCCAGTGCCAAAACCAGCGATCGCAGCACAAGAACAAGGCGGAGGCGTACAACCAGTTGCGCGCCCGCCTGTACGAGCGCGAACTCGCGATCCGCGAACAGGCGGCCAATGCCGAGAATGCGACCAAGACCGATATCGGCTGGGGGCATCAGATCCGCAGCTACGTGCTCCAGCCGTATCAGCTGGTGAAGGACCTACGTACCGGCACGACCTCGACCGCGCCAAGCGACGTGCTCGACGGCGCGCTCGATCCGTTCATGGCGGCGGCGCTGTCGCAGCGCGTGACCGGCGAAAAGGTCGAGGTGGAGGACGTGGATTGAGCCTGCGCCGGACCCTGATCGTCGCGTCCGTGCTGGCGCTGGCCGCGTGCGACGGGTCCAAGCCGCTGATCAAGCGCGACGAACAGCCGATGCTCTTTCCCGTGGCGGATCGGCCGGTGGCGCATATCGTCTCGGCGCGCTGGTCGAACGAGGAAGCGCGCGACCGGCTCAACGAGGCGAGCGAGGTGATGAACAAGGCGGGTATCGCCAAGGGCATGACCGTCGCCGACATCGGTGCGGGCGAAGGCTATTACACGATCCGTCTGGCGAGCCGCGTCGGCAAGGCGGGGCGCGTGCTGGCGGAGGATATCGTCGCCAGCGTACGCGACATGCTCGCCGAGCGCGTCGCGCGCGAGGATCTGGAGAACGTCTCGGTCCGGCTGGGCGCGCCCGCCGACCCCAAGCTGCCCGATGCGAGCTTCGACCGCGTGCTGATGGTCCACATGTACCATGAGATCGAGCAGCCCTATGAGTTCCTGTGGCGGCTGCGGCCGGCGCTGAAGCCCGACGGGTTGGTCGTCGTCGTCGACGCCAATCGCCAGACGCAGAACCACGGCACCCCGCCGGCGCTGCTCCGCTGCGAGTTCGAAGCGGTCGGCTATCGCCAGGTGTCGATGACGGAGATGCCCTCCGCCGGCGGCTATCTGGCGACCTTCCGCGCGGTCGGCCCGCGGCCCGAGCCGGAAGCGATCAAGCCCTGCGTCCTCCGCTAGGCGGGGACGAATCGAGCGGGATCGTGTTCAGTCGAATTCCTCCCCGTCAGGGGGAGGGCTATCGCATATGGCTGCAGTGATGAGGCTCAATCAATTTCCCCATTAGACTCGTCACCCCGGACTCGTTCCGGGGTCCACCGGGCCGCGAGAGAACGGTGTCGAATCAAGCCTTTCTCCTCGCCGCAGGGTGGACCCCGGAACGAGTCCGGGGTGACGGAGTGGGCTTGGAAGACGACAGGCTCACACGAGCGTCCATATGCGATTGCCCTGCCCTACTAGGGGGAGGACTTGTCCCGCAAAGCCCTGCGGTCGAATCCGCCTAAATCAGTCCTGCGTCGCGCAGGCTCATTACCTCGGCGCCCGCGACGATCAGATGGTCCGCCAGCACCAGATCGAGCGCGTCCGCCACCCGTGCGAGCGCGCGCGTATAGGCCATGTCCGCGGCGCTCGGCCGGGTGCTGCCGCGCGGATGGTTGTGCGCCAAAACCAGCGCCGTCGCGTCGAGTCGCAGCGCCTCGGCGATGATCGTGCGCAGCGGCGGCGTTACCGTATCGGCGGACCCGACGAAGTCGGACCGGCCGAGAAGCGTCCATTGCGGATCAAGATAGAGCACCACCGCGCGCTCGATCGCCGCGTCCGCCAGCCCGGTGAGCAGGACGGCAGCCGCGCGCGCATCGGCGATCACGATCGGAGCAGAGAGATCCGGCACCAGCGATCCTTGCCGCAGCCACCCGCGCTACGCAGCAAAAAGCTCGCCCAAATCGGCCGCAGGCGGTACGCGTCGCGCATGCGGCAATATCTCGATCTCATGGACCGCGTGCTGACCAGCGGCGCGGAGCAGATGGACCGGACCGGCACCGGCACCTTGTCCGTCTTCGGCGCGCAGATGCGCTTCGATCTGGCGCAGGGCTTTCCGGTGCTCACCACCAAAAAGCTGCACCTGCGCTCGATCATCATCGAATTGCTCTGGTTCCTGCGCGGTGACACCAACGTGCGCTGGTTGCAGGAGCAGCAGGTCCGCATCTGGGACGAATGGGCAGACGCGGCGGGCGACCTCGGCCCCGTTTACGGCAAGCAATGGCGGGACTGGGTGGCGGCGGACGGTCGGCACATCGACCAGATCGCGGAACTGGTCGAGCAGATCAAGACGCAGCCCGCCTCGCGCCGCCAGATCGTCTCCGCCTGGAACCCCGGCGACCTCCACGCGATGGCGCTGGCGCCCTGCCACTGCCTGTTCCAGACGCATGTCGCCAACGGCCGGCTGTCGCTGCAACTCTATCAACGGTCGGCGGATATCTTCCTCGGCGTGCCGTTCAACATCGCCAGCTACGCGTTGCTGACCCACATCCTTGCGCAGCAATGCGGGCTCGAGGTCGGGGAGTTCATCTGGACGGGCGGCGACTGCCATCTCTACACCAATCACCTCGATCAGGCGCGGCTGCAACTGACGCGGACGCCGGGGCCGCTGCCGCGGCTGGAGATCCTGCGCCGGCCCGAATCGATCGACGCCTATGCCTATGAGGATTTCGTGCTGCACGATTATGCCGCGCAGCCGCATATCAAGGCGGCGGTGTCGGTGTGATCAGCTTCCACCTGGCGCGCGCCGACAATGGCGTGATCGGTCGCGACGGCGGCTTGCCGTGGCGGCTGCCCGCCGATCTCAAGCGCTTCAAGGCGATGACGCTGGGGCGGCCGATGGTGATGGGGCGCAAGACGTTCGAGAGCTTTCCCGCACCCTTGCCGGGGCGGCGGCATATCGTGCTGACGCGGGACCGCAACTGGTCGGCGGCCGGCGCCGAGGTGGTTCACGACGTCGATGCCGCGCTGGCACTGGCGGGGGACGACGTCGCGGTGATCGGCGGCGCGGAGGTGTTCGCGCTGTTCCGCGAGCGGGCGGACCGGATCGAGCTGACCGAGGTGCATTGCGCCGCCGAGGGCGACGTGACGATGCCGGGCTTCGACAACTGGCGCGAGGTGGCGCGGGAGGACGTCGCCGCCGAAGGCGAGCGACCGGCCTATAGTTTTGTTACCTTGGTGCGCTAGGCCGGATCGATATTCGGTATCCTTTCGATTCCGGGAGGGTGATGCTCGCCGAAGCGTCGCCCTTTTGTCACCCGGGAGCTAGTCGAAGCCTCTGGAAACGCCCCCCGGTGCTCCTGCGAACGCAGGAGCCCAGGAGTTCCACACCCCACAAGGCGTCGGGTTGCTTGGCCCTGGGCTCCTGCGTGCGCAGGAGCACTATGGTGAACCACGGATGATGCGACCTTTTGTGAAGGTTTCGATCACCCGGCGGTGAAAGTCAGGCCTGCCTTGTCCTGCAACCGGTCGCGCAGCGTCGTGCCGAGCAGCGCGCCCGGCGTCCACACGCCGCCCGCGCCTTCGGTCTCGAGCAGGCAGCGCGCGGTCTCGGCGATCATCTTGCTGGTCGAGCCGTAGCCGGGATCGCGATCGCCGGTGACCACCGCGTCGAAGCGTGCGCCGTCCGGCATCAGGCCGACGAACAGCAGGTCGTAATGGCCCGCGTCGCGCTCCGCCTTGCTCGGGCCCTCGCCGGGTTTGGGGCCCTTGTCGCTGGCGAGCGGATTGAGCTTGGCGATCGCCTCTGCGGCGGCCTTGCCCATCTCGCCGAGGCCGGCGACCATCATCTCGTCGTAGACGAAATCGGTGCCGTAGCGGTGGCCGAGCAGGAAATTGGTGCGATGGACGTTCTTGGTGTTGATCGCCGCCATGATGAACGGCGCGACCCAGGTGTTGAGCGTCGCGTCGAATTCGGGGAACAGTCCGGTCGGCTGGTGCGGGCCGCTGAACCCCGGCGTCAGTGCGAAGGGGTTGGCGAGCTGCCCGAGGATCGACGGATCGCGCGCCGCTGCGGCGAGCGTCGCCTTGAGGCTGGCCGCCGTGCCGCCGGAGAAACCGCCCTGCATCGCGCGGACGCGGCCCTTCACCCGCGGCGCGGGGTGGCCGTATTTCGCCCGCGCGCATTCCTGCAAGGTGAGCACCCCGAGATCGAAGGGGATCGAATCGAAACCGCAGGAGAAGACGATGCGCGCACCGCTCGCCTGCGCGGCGGCGTGATGCGCGTCGATCATCTGGCGCATCCACGCGGGCTCGCCGCACAGATCGACATAAGCGGTGCCGGCGGCGACGCAGGCGGCGACCAGGGCTGCGCCATAGAGCTGGTAGGGGCCGACGGTGGTGACGACGACGCGGGTCGATTCGGCCATCGCCTTGAGCGAGGCGGGATCGTCGGCGTCGGCGACGATCAGCGGCGTGTCGGCGGGCGCGCCGATCAGATCGCGCACCTCCTCCAGCTTGGCGCGGCTGCGCCCCGCCATCGCCCAGCGCGTGACCTGCTGCTGAACGAGATATTCGGCGACGAGGCGGCCGGTAAAGCCGGTCGCGCCATAGACGATGATGTCATGGTCGCGCATGGGTCTCTCCTGTTCTGCTGTCCGTACCGGTGATGGGCGTGGACGCGCGCGGGATCAAGATGCCGCCGTCCTCGCTCACCGCCCTCCCGTCATGCCGGCAAAAGCGAAACCTTTGCGAAAGCGCCCAGTGCTCCTGCGAAAGCAGGAGCCCAGGAGTCCCGCACGCCATACGCGGTTGTTCTGCTTGGCTCTGGGCTCCTGCTTGCGCAGGAGCACTGTGACCTGTCCCACCCACATCGTCATCACCGCGAAGGCGGGGATGACGGTCAAG
Source organism: Sphingomonas sp. 2SG (assembly GCF_005503285.1). Taxonomy (NCBI): domain Bacteria; kingdom Pseudomonadati; phylum Pseudomonadota; class Alphaproteobacteria; order Sphingomonadales; family Sphingomonadaceae; genus Sphingomonas; species Sphingomonas sp. 2SG. The sequence continues at coordinate 30,719 of NZ_SCMZ01000025.1, read as the reverse complement.
GCGAGGGCTACGCCGCCTCGCTGAACTGCAAACTCGCCAGCCGGGCATATAGCCCGCCGCGGCCGATCAGCGAGGCGTGGTTGCCTTCCTCGACGATGCGGCCCTGATCCATCACCACGATCCGCTGCGCGGCGCGGACGGTCGCGAGCCGGTGCGCGATCACCAGCGTCGTGCGATTCTCCATCAGCCGGTCGAGCGCCTGCTGCACCAGCCGCTCGCTCTCCGCATCGAGCGCGCTGGTCGCCTCGTCGAGCAGCAGGATCGGCGCGTTGCGCAGCAGCGCGCGAGCGATCGTGACGCGCTGGCGCTGGCCGCCCGACAGCCGCGCGCCGCCCTCGCCGAGGTTGGTGTCGAGCCCCTGAGGCAGCGCGCGCAGGAAGTCGGCGGCATTGGCGACCTCGGCGGCGGCCCAGAGCTCGTCGTCGGTCGCCTCCCAATGGCCGTAGCGCAGATTGTCGCGTGCGCTGGCGCCGAAGATCACCGTGTCCTGCGGCACCATCGCGATCTGGGCGCGCACCGCGGCGGGATCGGCCTCGCGCAGGTCGACGCCGTCGAGCAGGATGCGGCCCTCGGCCGGATCGTAGAAGCGCTCGGCGAGCTGGAACAGCGTCGACTTGCCCGCACCCGACGGACCGACCACCGCCACCGTCTCGCCGGCGCGGATCGCCAGCGTGAAATCCTCGAGCGCCGCGACGTCCGGCCGCGTCGGATAATGGAAGCGGACATGATCGAAGGTCAGCGCGCCGCTGACCGGCACCGGCAGCGGGATCGGCGCGGCGGGGCGGGTGATCTCGGGCTGTTCGCGCAGCAGCTCGGCGAGCCGGCCGGCGGCACCGGCGCCGCGCAGCAGATCGCCATAGACTTCGGTGAGCGCGCCGAACGCGCCGGCGACGATGCCGCCGGTCAGCACGAAGGCGGCGATCGCGCCGCCGGTGATGCGGCCTGCGGCGACGTCGGTCGCGCCCTCCCACAGCACCAGAGTGATCGAGCCGAAGATCAGGAAGATCATGATCGCGGTCATCACCGCGCGCAGGCCGATGCGGCGCTTGGCCGCGGCGAAGGTGGCGTCGACCGCGGCAGTGAAGCGCTGCGCCTCGCGCGGTTCCTGGCCGAAGGCCTGGACGATCTTCATCGCGCCCAGCGTCTCGGTCGCGAGCGAGCCGACGTCGGCGACGCGGTCCTGCGACGCGCGCGACAGGTTGCGGATGCGGCGGCCGAGCACGGTCACCGGCAGGATGATGAGCGGGATGCCGAGCAGCAGCATGCCCGCGAGTTTCGGCGACAAGGCGAACAGGTAGATCATGCCGCCGACGCCGGTGAAGGTGTTGCGCAGCGCGATCGACACGGTGCTGCCGACGACGCCCTCGATCAGCGTGGTGTCCGAGGTGAGGCGCGACGCGATCTCCGATGGGCGGTTCTCCTCGAAGAAGCGCGGCGTCAGGCCGAGCAGATGCGCCTGCACCTGCGTGCGGATGTCGGCGACGACGCGCTCGCCGAGCCATGAGACGAAATAGAAGCGGATCGCGGTGGCGATGGCGAGCACCGCGACGATCATCAGCAGATAATGGAAGGAGGACGCCACCGAGCCCTCGCCGCCGGGCGTGAAGCCGCGGTCGATCACCCGCTTGAAGCCATAAGGGATTCCGATCGTCGCCGCCGACGTGGTGGTGAGCGCGGCGAGCGCGATGGCGAGCTGGCGCGGATAGGCGAGGACGCGATCCCACACGAGGCGCAGGTCGCCGAGGCGGCGGGTGGTCGGTAGCGGAGGTTTGGCCATCCTTACCGCGCCTAGCAGGCGTGGGGGAGCGGCTCAACGGCACCGGCCGATGCGGACAGGGGCCTCGTCGGCGATCTCGGGCGTTCAGACTGATCGGAGCGTATCGTTGGTCCGATTGCATCGAACGTGATACGGATTACGTATACGGCAACCTTTTTGGGCGAAGATATCAGCATGCTCTATGATGCCTATGAAATGCAGCGCTCCCTTCTGGCCGGGGCGAGTGCCATGGCCAGCTTCGGTGCCGACTGGATGCGCAATCCCGCCAATCCGTGGTCGTATATGGATGGCGGATCGGTGGTCAGTTCGGCGCTCGAGGTGTTCGCCCATGCCTCGGCGACGCGCGGCAAGCCGGCGTTCGGATTGACGCACACGACCGTTGACGGCCGCGAGGTCGCGGTGACCGAGGAGATCGTGCTGCAGAAGCCGTTCGGTCAGCTCAAGCACTTCCGCCGCGAAGGCGTCGAGGGTGGACCGAAGCTGCTGATCGTCGCCCCGATGTCGGGCCATTTCGCGACGTTGCTGCGCGGTACGGTGGAACGGATGCTGCCGAGCGCCGACGTCTACATTACCGACTGGCGCGATGCGAAGCTGGTGCCGTTGAGCGAAGGCCGCTTCGATCTCGACGATTATATCGATTATCTCATCGCGTTCCTGGAGACGATGGGGCCCAACGACGGACGGGGCGGCACGCATATGCTCGCGGTCTGCCAGCCGTCCGTGCCCTGCTATGCCGCCGTTGCGCTGATGAGCGCCGACCGGAACCCGAGCCGTCCGCGCACACTGACGATGATGGGCGGTCCGGTCGACACGCGCGAGGCGCCGACCGCGGTCAACACGCTGGCCACCGAACGGCCGCATGCCTGGTTCGAGCAGAATGCGGTGGTGACCGTGCCGATGATGTATCCGGGCGGCGGACGGAAGGTCTATCCGGGCTTTCTCCAGCTTGCCGGCTTCATGTCGATGAACCTCGGCAACCACATGATGTCGCATTGGGAGATGTTCAAACATCTCGTCCAGGGCGACGAGGAAAGCGCCGACGCCACCAAAGGCTTCTACGAGGAATATCGCTCGGTCTGCGACATGACCGCGGAATTCTACCTGCAGACGGTCGAGCTGGTGTTCCAGAAGCATGCCTTGCCGAAGGGCGAGATGATGCACCGCGGGCGGCGGGTCGATCCGGCGGCGATCACCGACGTCGCGATCCTGGCGATCGAGGGAGAGCGCGACGACATTTCCGGTCTGGGACAGACCAAGGCGGCGCTGACGCTGGCGACCAACCTGCCGGACGAGAAGAAGCGGTATTACATGGCGGAAGGTGCCGGCCATTACGGCATCTTCAACGGTTCGAAGTGGCGCAGCCGGGTGGCGCCGGTGGTCGAGGAATGGATCGCGGCCAACGGCTGACCGCGATGACGGGGCGGCGCGCGGCCGCCCCGGCTTCGATCAGGCGACCGAGCCGACCACGGCGTGGCTGCTGGATTCATCGCCATGAATGGTGCCGCCGAAGAGCATCTTGACGCGGCCGGAGATCGAGATGTCGGTTTCCCACAATTCGGCGCTGTCGATGTCGAAGCGCAGCAGCGTCAGGTTCGGGTCCTGCTTACCGCCCGGAAACCACGCGTCGACTTGGTTGTTCCAGAGCTTGTCGATCTGTGCGGGATCGTTGTCGGTGGTCACCGAGCCGGCGAGGCAGGCGAAGAAATCATGCCCCTTGCCGACGAACTGCGCCATGGCATCGCCGCCCTTGGCGATGCGATTGTCGCGACCGGCGAAGAAGAACAGCGTGTTGGGCTGATCGTCGTCGATCTGTGCGGTCATCGGTTCGGAATGCTCGCCGTCGATCAGGCCGATCATCACGAACGGGCTGCTGCGCAGCTTCTCGAGGAACTTGGCAGCGATTTCCTGCGGGCTGTGCTGATCGGCCATGCGTCTTCTCCTATGGGGTCGGCGGGAGAACGAGCATCGCTGGGGTTGGTTGCGCGATAGGGCCGGTGTGGTCATGATCGCCCGCGGCGGCGCTCCTGCCGTCACGACAGAGGAGTGAGCCCATGAAGCTTGCCGATCTGTGCCTGATCCTAGGCGTGCTCTTCAGCTTCGGGACCTTGGTCCTGAAGATCATCGAAGTGGCGCGCCAAAGGTAAGGTGCCGGGCGGGGTTCGGGTGGCAGCCCGGACCCCAAACGATTGAGCCCCGACCGTAGCAGCGGTCGGGGCTCCAACAGAGGGCAGCCCATGAAGTTGCCGACGTCTATTTACCGTTTCGGATGTCGAGTTTCAACCTCACAGCACCTCGAACAGGCCCGCGGCGCCCATGCCGCCGCCGACGCACATCGTCACGACGACATACTTAGCGCCGCGGCGCTTGCCTTCGATCAGCGCATGGCCGGTCATGCGCGCGCCCGACATGCCGTAGGGATGGCCGATCGAGATCGCGCCGCCGTTGACGTTGAGCAGTTCGTCGGGGATGCCGAGCGTGTCGCGGCAGTAGAGGACCTGCACTGCGAACGCCTCGTTGAGTTCCCACAGGCCGATGTCGGCCATCGTCAGGCCGTTCTTTTCGAGCAGTTTGGGGACGGCGTAGACCGGGCCGATGCCCATTTCGTCGGGCTTGGTGCCGGCGACCGCCATGCCGACATAGCGGCCGAGCGGGGTGAGGCCGCGTGCGGCGGCGATGCTCTCCTCCATCAGCACCGCGGCCGAGGCGCCGTCGGACAGCTGGCTGGCGTTGCCGGCGGTGATGACGCCGTCGGGGCCGACGACGGGTTGCAGCGCCTGCAAGCCTTCCAGCGTCGTGTCGGCACGGTTGCCCTCGTCCTTCGACAAAGTGACGTCCTTGGTGCTGACCGCCTTGGTCGCCTTGTCGACCACGTTCATCGTCGCCGACAGCGGCACGATCTCGGCGTCGAAGCGGCCGGCGGCCTGGGCCGCCGCGGTGCGCTGCTGCGACTGGAGGCCATAGGCGTCCTGCGCCTCGCGGCTGATGCCGTAGCGCTTGGCGACGACCTCGGCGGTCTGAAGCATCGGCATGTAGATGTCGCCGTGCATCGCGATCAGCTGCTTGTCGGGGGCGACGCGCATCTGCGGGGTCTGTACGAGGCTGACGCTCTCGACGCCGCCGCCGACCGCGATGTCCATGCCGTCGAGCACGATCTGCTTGGCGGCGGTGGCGATCGCCATCAGGCCGCTGGCGCATTGGCGGTCGAGCGACATGCCCGGCACCGAGATCGGCAGGCCGGCGCGCAAGGCCGACTGGCGGGCGATGTTGCCGGCCTGATGGCCCTGCTGGAGTGCGGCGCCGATCACCACGTCCTCGACTTCGGCGCCGTCGAGGCCGGCGCGCTGGACCGCGTGGCTGATCGCATGGGCGGCGAGCGCCTGCGGCGTGGTGTCGTTGAAGGCGCCGCGATAGGCGCGGCCGATCGGGGTGCGGGCGGTGGAGACGATGACGGCGGAGCGCATGGGCTAACTTCCCTAACTTCACGCATAAAGCGTGGGGTGGATATCCAGAAAACTGATATTAAACAAAGGCTTGGCTGATCCATTCGGCGATCAGCGCGGGCTTGTCCGCGCCTTCGATCTCGACGGTGAATTCGGTCGTCTGTTGATATTGGCCGGGCCGCTTTTCGTCGAAGGCGAGCAGGCGGAAGCGGCCGCGCACGCGGCTGCCCGAGCGGACGGGGGTGAGGAAGCGGACCTTGTTGCCCCCGTAATTGACGCCCATCTTCACGCCCGCAAGCTGCGGCGCGTCGGGCACGCTCGCGGCGAGCAGCGGCATCAGCGACAGCGTCAGGAAGCCGTGCGCGATGGTGCCGCCGAACGGCGTCGCGGCGGCGGCGACGGGATCGACGTGGATGAACTGGCGATCGCCGGTCGCCTCGGCGAACCGGTCGATCATCGCCTGGCTGACCTCGACCCAGTCGGAGACGGTCTCGGTGCCGATCCGGTCCCGCATCTGGTCGGCGCTGATCGTCGTCACGGCAATTCCTCCGTTGGTTTCCAGCGCCGCCTTTTGGCGCCCGACATTTGGCGCTAGATGCGACGCATTCTCTAGGCGCGGGAGGGTGTCTCTCGCAAGCCTTGGCCGACCGAAAGCTTGAACATGTCCTCTGCCGTAACGTCCGATGCCCGCAAAACCATGTCGCAACTGTATCGGGCGAGCGAACCCGATGTTCTAAAACCGTTGCTCGACCGCGCCGCGACCTCGCCTGATTCGCGTGGGCGGATCATCGACCACGCCTCTGGCCTGCTCGCCGACCTGCGCGCGGCGCAGAACCGCGGCTGGGTGAACCAGTTCCTGCAGGAATATCGGCTCAATTCGTCGGAGGGCGTCGCGCTGCTCAGCCTCGCCGAGGCGTTCCTGCGTGTGCCCGATCCGGAGACCGCCGATCTGCTGATCGCGGACAAACTGGGCGACGCCGACTGGCGCGCGCACGCGGGCCAGTCGAACAGCAAGTTGGTCAATACCGCGACCTGGGGTCTCGTCGTCGGCCGCGTGCTGGTCGGCGAGGGGCCGTCGGGGCCGCTGCGCCGGCTGATCAGCCGCGCGGGCGAGCCGTTCGTCCGCCAGGCGGTGGGCACGGCGATGAAGAAGATGGGCGAGATCTTCGTGATGGGCCGGACCATCGACGAGGCGATGCGGCGGATGCGCAAGCCCGACAACAAGGGCTTCACCGCGAGCTTCGACATGCTCGGCGAGGCGGCGCGCACCTTCGCCGACGGCCGTCGCTATTTCGACGCCTATGTCGGCGCGATCGACGCGGTGGGCAACGACCCGGCCGCGGGCCATTCGATCTCGGTGAAGCTGTCGGCGCTGCATCCCCGCTACGAAGTGGCGCGGTGGAGCGAATGCGTGCCGGCGCTGACCGAGATGCTGGAGGCGCTGGCGGTGCAGGCGGCGGGCAAGGGCATCCCGCTGACCGTCGACGCCGAGGAATCCGAGCGGCTGGAGATGAGCCTCGACATCATCGGGTCGGTCGCGGCGCTGCCGAGCCTGAAGGGCTGGGACGGGTTCGGCATGGCGGTGCAGGCCTATGGCAAGCGCGCGCGGCCGGTGGTCGCCTGGGCGAACGCGCTCGACCGGGTGATGAACGTGCGGCTGGTCAAGGGCGCCTATTGGGACAGCGAGATCAAGCGCACGCAGGTCGAGGGGCTGGCCGACTATCCGCTGTTCACCCGCAAGGCGGCGACCGACGTGTCGTATCTTGCGGTGGCCAAGGACATGCTGGCGGCGGAGAACATCCGTCCCGCCTTCGCCAGCCACAATGCGCTGACCGTCGCGACGATCCTCGAATGGGCGGGCAATTCGCGCGATTTCGAGTTCCAGCGGCTGCACGGCATGGGTGACGGCCTGTACGAGCGGCTGGTACGCGAGAACGGCTATCATTGCCGTATCTATGCGCCGGTCGGCGGGCATCGCGATCTGCTGGCCTATCTGGTGCGACGGCTGCTGGAGAATGGCGCGAATTCGAGCTTCGTCCACCAGCTCGCCGATGCACGGCTGAGCGAAGACGAGATCCTCGCCGATCCGGTGGCGAAGATCGCCGCGGTCGGCGGCGCGCGGCATCCGAGCATCCCATTGCCCAAGGACCTGTTCGCGCCGGGGCATCGCAATTCGCGCGGGCTGGACCTGAGCGACGTCGCGACGCTGGACGCGACGGTGCGGGCGGTCAGGCAGCCGCTCGCGCTCGGCGATACGCCGGCCGCGATCGCGGCGGAGGCGGGTGCCGCGGTAGCGGCAGCGGTCGGACGCGCGCAGGCGGCGTTCCCGATATGGTCGCGGACCCCGGTGGACGCGCGTGCCGCCTGCCTCGAACGGCTCGCCGATTTGCTCGAGGAGAATCGCGACCGGTTGATGGCGATCTGCGTGCAGGAGGCGTTCAAGACGATCCCCGATGCGATCGGCGAGGTGCGCGAAGCCGCCGATTTCTGCCGCTATTATGCGGGCGAGGCGCGCAGCCGGTTGCGCGCGGTCGACCTGCCCGGGCCGACCGGCGAGCGCAATACGCTGCACATCGAGGGACGGGGCGTGTGGGCGACGGTGGCGCCGTGGAACTTCCCGCTGGCGATCTTCCTCGGCCAGACGGTGGCGGCGCTGGTCGCCGGCAACACCGTCGTCGCCAAGCCCGCGCCGCAGACGCCCGAGATCGCGCGCTTCGCGGTGGAACTGGCGCATCGCGCCGGGGTGCCCGAGGATGCGCTGGTGCTGGTGACCGGCGGGCCGGAGGTCGGCGCGGCGCTGACCGCGGACGTGCGCGTCGCCGGCGTCGCCTTCACCGGATCGACCGCGACCGCCAAGCGGATCGCGCGGACGCTGGTGGCCGACGACGACCGGCCGATCGTGCCGCTGATCGCCGAGACGGGCGGGATCAACGCGATGATCGTCGACAGCACGGCCTTGCCCGAACAGGTGGTGGCGGATGTCGTCACCTCGTCGTTCCGCTCGGCGGGGCAGCGCTGTTCGGCGCTGCGGCTGCTGCTGGTGCAGGCGGATGTCGCCGAGGCGGTGATCGAGATGCTGAGCGGCGCGATGGACACGCTGCGGCTGGGCGATCCCGCCGATCCGGCGACGGATGTCGGGCCGGTGATCGATCGCGCCTCCTACGACAAATTGATGGCCTATCGGGCGAGCGTGACCGAGCGGACGGTCAAGACGCTGGCGGCGCCGGCCGACGGATTGTTCGTGCCGCCGACGCTGGTGCGGCTCGATGCGATCGAGGATCTGGATCGCGAGTGGTTCGGGCCGATCCTGCACGTCGCGACCTGGGAGGCGGGCAAGCTCGAGGAGACGATCGCTCGGGTCAATGCCAAGGGTTATGGCCTGACGATGGGCCTGCACAGCCGCATCGCCCGCGCCGCCGAGGTGACCGAGGCGGCGGCGGCGGTCGGCAACCTGTACATCAACCGCTCGATGATCGGCGCGGTGGTGGGGTCGCAGCCGTTCGGCGGCGAGGGGCTGTCGGGTACCGGGCCGAAGGCGGGCGGGCCGCATTACCTCTACCGCTTCTGCGCGGAGCGGGCGGTGTCGGTGGACACCACCTCGGCCGGCGGGAATGCGACGCTGCTGTCGCTGGACGAAGGGGGGATTTGAGGGGCGGGGTGTTGCCGGAGAGAGCCGTTACCACGGATTGCAGAGCTATCGCATATGGCTGCGGCGATGAGGCTCGACTGGTTTTCTCATCAGGTTCGTCACCCCGGACTGGTTCCGGAGTCCACCGAGCCGCACAGGCATGGCGCCGTCTCCGGCCCCCCTCCTCGCCGCGGGGTGGACCCCGGAACGAGTCCGGGGTGACGGGGTGGGTGCGGGAACAGGTTGCCCCGAGCCCGGATGTATCCGCGATAGCGATGGTCGCTACGGGAGGGACGCCTGCCTGCTGATGCAACTCGGCGAAGGCCGGGGCCCTGTCGGGCGAAGGTTCGTAATGACTTACGATGGCTTTCCCAACTGGGCCCCGGCATCCGGCGGGGTACATCGGCTGTTTTGCAGAGGTCGAACGAGCTACAAAGAATTTGTCACGCGGAGGCGCCGAGACGTATCGCGTGGTGCCGCTCGGCGTGGTATATCCCTGCGGCATATCCCATGTATGCGGCGGAGAATACAGCATGACCCGTACGTCCCTGTTCCAGTCGAACCGGTCGCAGGCCGTGCGCCTCCCCAAGGATGTTGCGTTTCCCGAAGGCGTTCGGGAAGTGACGATCCTGCGTGACGGGGTCCGGCGCGTGATCGTGCCGGCGGATCGGGCGTGGGACGATTTTTTCGCCGCGCCGGGGGTGGAATTAGGCGAGCGCGAGCAGCCGGAGGATCAGACGCGCGAGGCGCTGTGATGCTGCGGTACATGCTCGATACCAATTTGTGCATCCGGGTGCTCCGCGATCGGCCGCAGGCGGTTGGCGAACGGTTCAATGCCGAAGCGGATGGCTTGTCGATCTCGACGATCGTGTTGACGGAATTGCTGCACGGCGCGGCCAAGTCGGCGCGTCCGGCCGAGAACCGCCGCGCGGTGGAGCGATTTGCGGCGCGACTTGAGGTCTTGGCGTTCGATGCCGAGGCCGCGGCGCACGCTGGCGATATCCGCGCCACGCTCGAACGTGAGGGGCGGTCGATCGGCAGCTTTGACGTGTTGATTGCCGGCCATGCCCGCAGCCGTGGCCTGATCGTCGTCACCGGCAACCTCGGCGAATTCATGAGGGTGGATGGTCTGCGTTGCGAGGATTGGCTGCCGGCGAACTGACCGGCGCATCCGTCGCCGCCGCATAGGGCATCACCAATGTGCCGTCGGGGGCGGCAGTGTAGTTGGTCTGCGTCGGATAGGGGATGGAGATCCCCTCCGCGGCGAAGCGGGTCATGATGCCGACCATGATGCGGTCGCGCATCGGGTGGGCGGTGGCCCAATCGTCGCCGGGGATGTCGAATTGCAGCGCGAAGTCGAGGCTGGAGGCGCCGAACGTCTCGAAGCCGGAGCGGGCGACGGTGCCGCCCTCCGCCTCGACGATCTCGCGGAGCAGGGCCGGGATGCGCGCGAGCGTTTCGGGCGGGGTTTCGTAAGCCGCGCCGATGGTGAAGCCGATGCGGATGTGGTCGCGCACGCTGGTGTTCTGGATCTCCTTGTCCAGCAATTGCTTGTTGCTGATGACGCGGAGTTCGCCGGTGAAGGCGCGGATGCGGGTGCTCTTGAGGCCGATCGATTCGATGACGCCGCTGGTGGTGCCGTAGCTGATCTTGTCGCCGCGGCGGAACGGGCGGTCGAAGATGATCGCCAGCGCCGCGAACAGGTCGCCGAAGATGCCCTGGGCGGCAAGGCCGATGGCGATGCCGCCGACGCCGAGACCCGCGACGAGGCCGGTGACGTTGACGCCGAGATTGTCGAGCACGACGACGAGCGCCACGGCGAACAAAGCGACGGTGACGAGCAGGCGGATGAGGCCCATCGCGCTGAGCAGGGCCTCGCCGCTGTAATGTTCGCTGCTGGTGCGATGCTCGATCGCGCCGAGGATCAGCTCGCGCGCCCAGATCGCCGCCTGGAAGACCGAGGCGACGGTCCACAGGAAATTGACCGTGGTGGCGACCTGGCTCGGCGCGCCGGCGTAGCCGACGACCAGTTTGGCGGCGAGCATGACGATGAAGAAATTGCTGGTGCGGGTGATCGCGCGGCCGAGGATCGTGCCCCAGCCGCGGCGGCCGACGTCCTTGCCGCACAATTTCCTGCCGAGCCGGCGCAGGCCGTGCAGCGCGATGACGATCACCGCGCCGATCCCGAAGGCGATGAGGATCTGCAACCAGTGGGTGTGCAGCCAGATCTCGCTGGCGGTGTAGAACTCGCCGATCTGGTTCTGGACGGTGTCGGCGTCGAAGATCGGCGCCTTGGCCGCGGCGGTGGTATTGGCAGACATGACGGACCTTTTCAGGCGGCGGCCTTGAGGACGGGCAGCGCGGCGGGCGTTCCCGCTTCGAGGAACGCGATGAGGCCGCGTTCCTCGCGGCTGAGATAACGCGCCGAGCGCGGCAGGCGGAGCGCCTTGCGGAAGGCGCTCTGTCCCTTTTTCACGAGGTCGATGAGCGAGGGGTGAACGTAGCTCTTGCGCGCGATCGCCGGCGTGTTGCCGAGCCGCGCGACGACGGGTTCGAGCAACGCCTTGAGGCTGAGATCGGCCTCGGCCGAGGCGAGCGCCTCGAACGCGGTGACGCTGGCGCCCCAGGTACGGAAATGCTTGGCGGTGAAGTCGCCGCCGCCGGCGCGGCGGATATAGTCGTTGACGTCGGACGAGGTCACCGGATGCGCCTCGCCGGCATCGTCGACCCAGGCGAACAGATGCTGTTCGTCGAGATCCTGCATCTTCTTGACGGTGGCGGCGAGGCGCTTGTCGGTCACCTGCATGTCGCGCTCCTTGCCCGACTTGCCCTTGTAGCGCAGCTTGAGCGTGTCGCCGCGGACGCTGCCGTGATCCTTGCGCAGCGTGGTCGCGCCGTAGCTCTCGTTCGCCTCGGCATAGGCTTCGTTGCCGACGCGGATATGGCCGATGTCGAGCAGCCGGACGACCGCGGCGATCGCGCGGTCCTTGCCCAGGCCCCGTGCGGACAGATCGGCGTCCACCCGCTTGCGGATTTTCGGCAGGCAAAGGCCGAAATCGGCGCATTTCTCGTATTTCGCCGCCTCCTGCGCCTCGCGGAAGCCGGTGTGGTAGCGATATTGCTTGCGGCCCTTCTCGTCCCAGCCGATTCCCTGGATATGGCCGTTGGCGCGCGGGCAATACCAGGCGTCGCGATAGGCGGGGGGCAGGCCGACGGCGTTGAGCCGGTCGATCTCGTCGCGGTCGGTGATGCGGGTGCCGTCGGGGGCGAAATAGGCCCAGCCGTTGCGCACCTTCTTGCGGGTGATGCCGGGTTTCGAGTCGTCGCAATAGACTATTCGCGCTGCCACCCTTTGCTCCTTGTGTGCGGGTCGTCCGAAAATGCGCGGGGGTCGCCGTCTGTTCCGGAACGTGCGGCGGGCGCGACTGTTGGTGCGTCGCATCCCCACAGGAGACATGACATGGCCGACCTTGCCCAAGCGCGCGTGCTGATCCTCGCCACCGACGGTTTCGAGCAGGACGAACTCTTCAAGCCGCGCCAGGCGCTGCTCGACGCGGGGGTGCAGATCAGCCTCGCCTCGATCAAGACCGATCCGATCCAGGGCGTCGTCAACGACAGCGAGAAGGGGGAAAGCATCACCCCCGACCTGACGCTCGACGACGTCGACACCGACGATTACGACGCGCTGCTGCTGCCGGGCGGCGTCGGCAACCCCGACAAGATGCGGTTGCAGGACCGGGCGATCGAGATCGTCACCGAATTCATGGAGGACGACAAGATCGTCGCGGCGATCTGCCACGCGCCGTGGCTGCTGGTCGAGGCGGACGTGGTCGACGGACGCCGGGTGACGAGCTGGCCGTCGGTGCGCACCGATCTGGAGAATGCCGGTGCCGACGTGGTCGACGAGCAGGTGGTGGTCGACGGCAATCTGATCACCAGCCGCAAGCCGGACGATATCCCCGCGTTCAACCAGGCGATCCTCGATGCGCTGGCGGAAGAGCTCGCCGAGGAAAGCGAAGAGGCGTGAGTCAGCGCGATTCCTCCCCCTGGCGGGGGAGGAACAGGCGGTTGACGTGGTGTTGCGCGGGGCGTTCGATCCAGCGGTACAAGGCGGCCGACACGATCAGTACCAGCAGCAGGTAGAGCACGATCAGCGGCGGGGCGAGCGTGGCGGCGGCGAGCGGGAGCTTGAACGCCTTCCACAGCAGGAAGTGCGAGAGATAGGTCGCGTAGCTGATCTCGCCGAGCCAGTGGAGGCGGCGGCCCTCGAGCGGATGGCCGGGGCGGCCGGCGGTGAGGGCCAGCAGCAGCAGGAGCGCGGCAAAGGTCGCGGGCGCGACGAGCGTCTCCGGCGTCCCGACCGCCCATGCGGTGGCGGTCGTGAGCGCCGCCGATGCCGGCCAGATCGCGCGTGGCTGGCGCAGGTAGAGCGCGGCGAGCAGCGTGCCGGTGCCGAATTCCGTCAGGCAGCGGGTGAGGCCGTGGCGGGGAATGTCCTCGCCCAAGGATGCGGCGCCGTGCATCGCGGTGTGGAGGGCGAGCAGGAGCGCGGTGGCCAGCGCGAGCAGCGCGACGCTCGGCAGCTTGCGCCAGTCGGCCGCCAGCGCGAGCAGCGGGAACAGCAGATAGGCGGCGAGTTCGCAGCTGATCGACCAGGCGGGGTCGTTCCAGCGCAGCGCGTCGGTGACCCCCCAATTCTCGACGAGCAGCAGGTGCAGCGGCAGTTCGGCGAAGGGAAAGGCGGGGTCGGTGCGGCCGGTCGTGCGGAGCAGCAGCGCGAGCGCCACCGCGGCGGCGAGCATCACCGCGTGCAGCGGCCAGATGCGGGCGATGCGCTTTTGCAGGAAGCGCGGGATGGCGGCGGGATCGCGCAGCCGCGCGTGCCAGCTCAGCCAGATGACGAAGCCCGACAGCAGGAAGAAGACATCGACCGCGAGATAGCCTTTGGCGAGTACCGCCTCGACGGCGGGCGGCAGGCCGGCGATGCCGCCGCGGATATGATAGAGGACGACCAGCCACGCCGCGATGCCGCGGACGCTGGTGAGCGCGCGCAATTCGGTCATCGGCGGGATGGGGTGCGCGCGGCTGCGACACGGGGTTCGTCACCCCGGAGATGATCGAGGCCTCCGCGAAAGTCGCCCAGTGCTCCTGCGCAAGCAGGAGCCCAGAGCCAAGCAAAGAAACGTCTTATGGCGTTCGGGACTCCTGGGCTCCTGCTTTCGCAGGAGCACTGGGTTGGTCTGCCGGTAGTCGGGACGTTCACCGAGGTTTCGCACGGGTCCGGGATGACGGATTGGGCTCGGTCCGGCCAGCGCAGGGGACGGGTCACGCCGTCACCGACCCTGCCGCGCGCGGCCGCCGCATCGGTGCCTGCGCCGTCTCCGCGCGGCGCCGGGCGAGGTAGGAATCGAGGCCGATCTGCGCGCCGATCAGCATGTAGACGAAGGGCTGGAAGGCGATCGCGATGAAGGCGGCACCGAGCAGATAGACGAGGTGCGCGGTCTGCAAGGCCGCCGCCAGCGGTCCCGCCCAGCCGAACGGCCCGGCGGGGTCGCGGTAGCGGCGGCGCAGCACCTCCATGCGGACGATGCCGATCAGGCTGATGCCCAGCCACAAGGCAAGGCCGAGATAGCCCTGTTCGCCGAGCATCTCGAAATAGGCGCTGTGATAGCCGCGCGCCTTGTCGGTGACCGCCTGGTCGGACACCGCGGGCGCGGGGCCGGCGCCGTCGGTCTTCTTGATCTCATAGCGGATGTGGTTGCCGCGATAGGCCTCGAAGCCGCCGCCGAACGGATGCGCCTTGGCGTAGTCGATCGTCCATTGCCACACCGCGAGCCGGGTCGAGGCGGATTCGTCGGCGTCGTGGCTCTTGATCGTGCTCATCCGGTCGGTGAAGCTCGCCGGCAGGAACGGCACCGCGATCACCGCGGCGGCAGCGATCATCGTCAGATAGAGCACCTTGCGGCGCGCGTTGCGCAGCGACAGCAATGCGACGAGCACGATGCAGAGCAGCCCGGTGCGCGTCGAGGTGCCGATCGGGATCAGCAGGCAGGCGAAGATCAGGCACAGGCAGAAGCCCTTCACCTTCCAGTCGGGGCGGAAAATCGTGCCGTAGCGCATGAACCACGCGATCAGCGGCACGATCGCGATCGCGACGGTGGAAATGGTGCTGCCTTCGTAGAGGCCCGAATTGTTGTTCACCATGAGGTCGAGCTGGCCATAGCCGCCGCCGCCCGCCGCGGTCTTGATGCCGCCGACGATGATGATCGAGGCGGCGGACAGGATCATGAACAGCAGCAACGCCTCGATCCGGAGCCGCGTGCGCAGCGTCAGCGGCAGGAAGGCGGCGAAGGCGAGGCATTTCCACACCCAGTCCCATTTGTCCTTCGCATCGAGCGGAAAGTCGGCGCCGAGCGTGGTCGCCCAGCAATAGAGCAGCAGCGCGACGATCAATCCTTGCCGGGGCGTGAAGCGGCTGTCGCTTTTGTCGTCCATCAGCAGCCAGCCGCCGACCGCCAGCGCCACCGCGATCAGCGAGATCGGCACGGTGTTGAGCAGGATGTAGGTCAGTCGCTGCGGCGAGACGATGTCGATATAGACGTAGGCGAGGACGAGGATGAACGGCCGCCGCAGCCCCATGCCGAAGATCGCGGCGAGGAAGGCGACGAAGACGAGGTCACGCACCGGGCCGGTCGTCCTCGGGCGGGTTTTGGGGGGGATTGCCGCGGGCGCGCCAGTGGCGGGGCGGCGGCGCTTCCGAATCGAGATCGGTGCGCTTGAGCAGCAGCCATGCGGCGAGCAGCATCAGCCCATGGGTGAGCGCCAGCGACAGATTGTCGATCATCGGGTCGGGGCGTCTGCGGTCATCCGCCAAGCCTATGGGATGGTGGGGGTTGATGCCACGTTAAGTGCGTTGCGGGTTGCCGGGTTTGGGGCGGGCGGCCGGCCGGGGGTGCTTTGTATCGCTGCAATGATGGCGTGCGAGCCGCTTCCCCATCGTATTCGTCACCCCGGACTCGTTCCGGGGTCCACCGGTCCGCAGGGAAACGGCATGAGGCTCAAGCCTTTCTCCTCGCCGCGGCGTGGACCCCGGAACAAGTCCGGGGTGACGGGGGTGGGTTAGGAAAGGCCGGCGTTCCTGATGCAAAACTCTGCCAGTGCTCCTGCGGACGCAGGAGCCCAGGAGTTCCGGACGCTGTAAGCCGTTGTTCTGCTTGGCTCTAGGTTCCTGCGTTCGCAGGAACACTGTGAAAGGCGTGCCAAGGCTTTTTCAACAGTTCGCCTGCGCCGGGGTATGCAGCAGAGCGGCGGCGGCACGTTTCGGGCGAGGGGAAGAAGGGTGGTTCGCGCAGAGGCGCGGAGGCGCGGAGGTGTTGCGTGTGTCGGCGCCGTGGCGATCTCCATCCAGCCGAGAGAGCGGGCCGGGCCTCATCGCGCGCTCCATCTCCGCGCCTCCGCGCCTCTGCGCGAACATATCTTCTTCTTACACGAAGGTGTCGGCGGGGTCGCCCGAACCCAAAGGGACGCCACGCGGATTGACGCGTCCTTAAGCCGCTGTGGCATAAGCGCGGGTGATGCGTATCCTCCACGTCCTCGATCACGGTCTGCCGCTCCAGAGCGGCTATACCTTCCGTACGCGCGCGATCCTGAAGGCGCAGGAGCAGCGCGGCTGGCAGGTGGCGGCGGTGACCGGGCCGCGGCAGGGTGCGGTGGCGGATGCGGTCGAGGCGGTCGACGGGCTCACCTTCCATCGCACGCAGGCGGCGTTGAAAGGCGGTGTCGTCGGCGAGCTGGCGGGGATTGCGGCGTTCGCGCGGCGCATCGCGGCGGCGGTCGATTCGTTCCGGCCCGACGTGCTCCACGCGCATTCGCCGGTGCTCGACGCGCTCGCGGCGCTGCGCGTCGCGCGGCGGCGGGGATTGCCCCTGGTCTATGAGATCCGCGCCTTCTGGGAGGATGCCGCGGTCGGCAACGGCACTGGGCGCGACGGATCGGCGCGGTATCGCGCGACGCGGGCGCTGGAGACCTGGGCGGTGCGGCGCGCCGATGCGGTGGCGGTGATCTGCGAGGGGCTGCGCGGCGATCTGATCGCGCGCGGCATCGACGGCGACAAGATCGTCGTATCGCCCAATGGCGTCGACCTGACGGTGTTCGGCGCACCGGTGGCGCGCGATCCGGCGCTGGCGGCGGAACTGGGGCTGGACGACGCGGAGACGATCGGTTTCATCGGCAGCTTCTACGATTACGAGGGCCTCGACGATCTGATCGCGGCGATGCCGGCGCTGGTCGCCGCACGGCCCCGTGCGCGGCTGCTGCTGGTCGGCGGCGGCCCGATGGAGGCGGCACTGCGCGCGCAGGCGGCGGCGTCGCCCGCGGCGGCGGCGATCCGCTTCGTCGGCCGCGTGCCGCATACCGAGGTGGAGCGCTATTATGCGCTGGTCGACGTGCTCGCCTATCCGCGCAAGGCGATGCGCCTGACCGAGCTGGTGACGCCGCTCAAGCCGCTGGAGGCGATGGCGCAGGGCAAATTGGTCGCCGCCTCGGACGTCGGCGGGCATCGCGAGTTGATCCGCGACGGCGAGACGGGCACCTTGTTCGCGCCCGACGATCCGGCGGCGATCGCTGGCGCGCTCGCCGGGCTGCTCGCCGACCGCAGCGGCTGGGACCGGCGCCGCGCGGTGGCGCGGGCGTTCGTCGAGCAGGAGCGTAACTGGTCGTCAAACATTTGTCGTTACGAACCGATTTACCAGCGGCTGACGGCGGCCGCGACAGTGGATGGATCATGGCAGCGTTCCCCGGCCGGTATATGAAGCGGTCTCACGTCACCGCATGGATCGCGCCCGCGGGTGGCGCGCTCGCCGGGCTCGCCGTAGCGGCGCTGTTCCTGCTGCTGCCGCAGACGACGCTGGAGGATCGGGTATGGCAGAGCGGCTTGCCCGCGCTGATCGCGGTGGCGGCGCCGCCGCTCGGCGACACGGCGCGTGCGGTGCTCGCGCTGGCCGGCGGCGGGCTGGCGGCGGCGGTGACGTGGTCGGCCTTGTTCCTGCTGTTCGGTGCAGGCGGACTGTTCGCACCGAGGCCGGCGGCGGACGGCGGCGTACCGGTGCTGCGCCGGGCCGACGCGCATCCCGACGCGCCGGCACGCCGGCCGATGTCCGCCGCCGACCTCGGTACGCCGCTGCCGCCGCCGGCACCGCCGGCGAGCGACGCGGCGACGGTGGCGCAGGAGGGTGCGTCGACGAGCGACGCGGCGTTGCCCGAGGAGCGGTCGATCCCGGCCGATCTCGACCTGCCGCTCGCCGCCTTCCACCCCGACGCCTTGCCCGAAGTGCCGCGCGAACCGGTGCGCCCGGTGCTGCCGCTGCGGCCGCCGGTGGTGGTGACCGTCGAGGAGCCCGCGGAAGCCCCGGACCTCGTCGCGGAGACGGCGGCCGAGCCTGAAGCGCCGCCCGCACCCATCGAAGTGCCGTCGATCGAGTCGCTGCTCGACCGGCTGGAGCGCAGCACCCGGCGACGCTTGCGCGCCTAGCTGCGGCGCCGCTTAGAATATCGGGTATCGTTTTCGGGCTTATCGAACCGTCCTGCCTCTGTTAGCCTCCGGCGAAACGCGCGGGAGAGGGCGATGGCCGGGACGGTGGCGGAAGCGGGCGGTGGGGAGCAGCAGGCGTCGCGCTACGCCTGGTACGTGCTCGGTATCCTGTTCGTCGTCTACGTGCTCAACTTCATCGATCGGCAGGTGATCTCGATCCTCGCCGAGGACATCAAGCGCGATCTCCACCTCAAGGACGAGGATCTCGGCTTCCTCTACGGGACCGCGTTCGGCGTCTTCTATGCGCTGTTCGGGATCCCGCTCGGGCGGCTGGCGGATAGCTGGCATCGGGTGCGGCTGATGACGGTCGGGCTTGCCCTGTGGTCGACGATGACCGCGCTGTCGGGCTTCTCGCGTACCGGCGGGCAATTGGCGCTGGCGCGGATCGGCGTCGGGGTCGGGGAGGCGACCGCGTCGCCGTCGGCCTACTCGCTGATCTCGGACTATTTCCCCAAGCGGCTGCGCGCGACGGCGCTGTCGATCTATTCCGCGGGGCTGTACGTCGGTGGCGGCGTGTCGCTGTTCATCGGCGGGTTGATCGTCCAGGGCTGGAACCGGGCATGGCCGGGCGGCGGGCCGCTGGGACTGGTCGGCTGGCAGGCGGCGTTCCTCGCCGTCGGGCTGCCGGGGCTGGTCGTCGCCGGGTGGATCGCGACGCTGCGCGAGCCGGTCCGCGGGCTGGTCGAGGGGCTGCCCGAGCCGGAGCGGCATCCGGCGCCGTTCCAAGCCTTCTTCGCGGAGTTGCTGACGATCATCCCGCCGCTGACGCTGATCGGTGCGGCGCGGGGCGGGCTGCGGGCGCTGCTCGTCAATCTGGCCGGGCTGACGGTGGTGGTCGGCGTGGTGGCGCTGCTGATCGCGCTGGGCGAGCCGAAGCCGCAATGGCTGGCGGTGGGGACGGGCGTCTATGCGGTGTTCTCGTGGGGGTGCGCGCTGCGGCGGCGCGATCCGGCGACCTTCGCGCTGATCGTCGGGACGCCGGCGTTCCTGTGCACGGTGGTGGCTTATGGGCTCAACGCCTTCCTGAGCTATGCGGCGAACTTCTGGGCGGCGCCTTATGCCTTGCGTACGCTCGGCGAGACGCCGGCGCGGGCGGGGCTGTTGCTCGGCAGCAGCGGCGCGCTCGCCGGCTTCCTGGGGGTGACGATCGGCGGGGTGGTCGCCGACCGGCTGCGGCGGGGCAATCCGGCGGGGCGGCTGATCGTGGTGATGGTCGGCGCCTGCGTGCCGGTGCCGTTCCTCATCGCGGCGTTCACCGCGAGCGATGTCTGGATCTTCTATCCGTGCCTGTTCCTCGCCGGGATCACCGCCAGCGGCGCGCTGGGCTCGGCGGCGGCGACGACGCAGGATCTAGTGCTGCCGCGGATGCGGGGGACGGCGACCGCGACCTTCTTCATCGGGACGACATTGCTCGGGCTGGCGATGGGGCCGTATCTGGCGGGGCGGATCTCGACGCTGTCGGGGAGTTTGTCGGTGGGGATGCTGTCGCTGCTCGCGGTGGTGCCGCTGACCCTGGGCTGCGCGGTGGCGGCATACCGGCTGGTGCCGGCGGCGGAGGCCTCGCGCGAGGCACGGGCGCGGGCGGTGGGGGAAGTGGTTTAGGGGGACTCCTGCCGGCGATGCCGGAGTGGGCGCTCCCCACTCGGGCCTTCGTGAACGGCGCGGCTTAGGCGGCGCCGAAGACGCCGCAGGCGATGCGGCCGCCGCTGTTGCCGGCGGGGTCGGTCATCAGGTCGTCGGGGCCGGCGTGGATGACGATCGCGGCGCCGTCGGTGTCGAGCAGACCGGCCATCGTCGCGCCGGGCACCGTCACGCCGAGCGTGCCGCGGCCGTCGGTGCCGACGATCAGGTTGGGCAGATCGCCCTCGTGCGGACCCTGCGGGTTCATGCTGCCGTGCTTCATCGTCGTCGGGTTCCAATGGCCGCCGGCGGTGGTGAAGTCGGGCGCGTCGCAGCGGCCGGTGGTGTGGATGTGCGCGCCGTGCGTACCGGCGGGGAGGCCCTTGACGTCGACGGTGTAGCGGATGCCGCCGGCGACTTCGGTGGCGGTGGCGCGGCCGGCGTCGAGGCCGGTGGCGGTGCGCAGCGATGCGGTGGCGCGGGCACCGCCGGCGGTGGGGCTGCCGACTGCGACCTCCTCCTTCTGGGTGCAGGCGGCCAGCGCCAGCGAGGACAGGCCGGCGAGGATGAGGATAGCGCGCATCAAAGGTCTCCCGAGGTTTCCTTACGAACCCGGCATGACCTGCGGCGGTTCCGCGGGCGGCGCAAGGGGCCAGCGCATCACCGGCGCATAGCTGGCGCCCTCGCCGCCGAGATGGCTTTCGTAGAGGATCAGATGCGGCATGGTGAAGGCGGGGCTGGCGAGGCCGGCATGGACCGCGAGCCAGCCGTCGATCTCCGGCGCGGCGCCGGCGCTGCGCGGCAGGCGGGCGAGCGTGACGTGCGGCCGATAGGCGCGCCGTTCGGGCGGCAGGCCGGCGCGGACGCAGGCCTGATCGACCTTGCGGGCGAGATGGTGGAGCGCGTCGCCCGGTGCGAGCCCGGCCCACAGGGTGTCGGTGCGGCCCTTGTGCGCGAAGCGGCCGACGCCGGCGATCCTGACTAGCGGCGCGGGTGCGTACAGGCCGGCGAGCGCGGCGGCGACATCCTCCGCCTGCGGCCGGTCGACGTCGCCGATGAAACGCAGGGTGCAGTGAAGTTGCGCGTCGTCCTGCCAGCGGGCGTGCGGCACCCCGCCGGTCGCGGCGAGCAGCGATTCGCGGATCGCGGGGGGCGGACGCAGGGCGACGAACAGGCGCATGGCGGGACCGGCGGCTCTTTGTAAAGTTCTGTTGCTTCGGAACCGAGGCTTAGCCGGTTTCGCTTGAAAAGGGACCGCGGCAGGCCGATATTTCGGTCATCCGACATCTGGTCGGTAAAGGAGTTTTGGATACCATGGCTAACTGGTCTGACCCCCGGCCGAGCGCCGCGCCGTTCGGGGCCTCGCGCACCGACGCAGCGCGCAGCGGTGCCTATGACGCGGGTCTGCGCTCGTACATGCTGTCGGTCTACAATTATATGGGATCGGGCGTGCTGCTGACGGGCATCGTCGCGCTGCTGTTCGCCTGGGGCGGGGCGTCGTCGCCGGCCGCACAGGTGTTCATGGGTGGCGGCATCCTGCGTTACGTGCTGATGTTCGCGCCGCTCGGCGTCGTCTTCGCGATGAGCTTCGGACAGGGGCGCATGCAGACCTCGACGTTGCAGATGCTGTTCTGGGCGTTCGCGGTGTTGATGGGCCTCTCGCTGTCGACCATCTTCCTGGTCTATAGCGGTACGTCGATCGCGGGTGCGTTCTTCTCGACCGCGGCGGGTTTCGCCGGTCTCAGCCTCTACGGCTATACGACCAAGAAGGACCTGTCGGCGTTCGGCACCTTCCTGCTGATCGGCCTCGTCGGCCTGATCGTCGCGAGCCTGATCAACCTGTTCCTGCAGTCGAGCGTGATGGAGCTGGTCATCAGCATCGTCGGCGTGCTGCTGTTCGCGGGCCTCACCGCTTATGACACGCAGCGCACCAAGAGCCTGTACTTCCAGGTCGCAGGGTCGGACATGGTCGGCAAGGCCGTGATCATGTCGGCACTGTCGCTGTACCTCGACTTCATCAACATGTTCCTGTTCGTGCTTCGCCTGTTCGGCGCACAGCGCAACTAAGACCGACGTTCGATCGTCATATCGGGAGCCCGGTGGCCGATGCCGCCGGGCTCTTTCGTTTGTCCCGAAGGAATGGCCGATGCGGATCTCGATCGAAGTCGACCTCGATTATGCCATCATGGGGCCGCCGACCGACGTCTTGCTGCAGATCGAGGCGGCGGCGATGGCCGACCAGCGTATCGTCTCGGAGGCGCTGACGGTGTGGAGCGACACGCCGGTGGTCGCGGTGCGTGGCGAGGAGGGCATCGGCCAACGCTGCTGGATCCGCGCCGAGAACTGGCTGAAGGCGGAATATCGCGCGGTCGTCGAAATCGACCGGCAGCCGGTCGATCTCGCGCGCCTGCCGGCGACGCCGGCGCGGGCGCTCGACGGCGCGCTGGTGCCCTATCTGTTGCCGAGCCGCTATTGCCAGTCGGACCGGCTGGAGGGCTTCGTGCGCCGCGAATTCGGCGGCATGGGCGGCGGCGCGCTGGCGGTGGCGCTGACCGACTGGGTGGCGGATGCGTTGGAGTATCGCGCCAATACCAGCAGCGGCGAGACGACGGCGATCGATACCTTCGCCAGCCGCTCGGGCGTGTGCCGCGATTACGCGCATCTGCTGGTCGCGCTGGCGCGGGCGGGGGAGATTCCGGCGCGCTGCGTCGCTGCCTATGCGCCGGGCGTCGATCCGCCCGATTTCCATGCGGTCGCCGAATTGTGGCTCGACGGCGCGTGGCGGATGATCGACGCGACGCGGATGGCGCCGGCCGAGACGATCGCGCGCGTCTGCGTCGGCCGCGATGCAACCGACATCGCCTTCATGACGGTGTTCGGCATCGCCCAGTTCGTCAACCAGCGGGTGCAGGTGACCGCGGGCTGATTGCCTGACCGGTAGGAACGGAAACGATCCAGCAATCGTTGCTCCTTCGTAAACTCAGGAGGGTGTCACATGACCGGAATCGACGAAAAGGCTCTGGACAGCCTGTCGGTCGCGCCGTCGGCCAGCAACCAGGAGCGCGACCCGCGCCAGGATGCCGGACAGGACAAGTCGATCAACAAGCGTCTCGAGAAGAACCCCGGCAGCGCGGATGCGCGGCTCGATGCCGGTCTGGACGAATCGATGGATGCTAGCGATCCGCCGTCGCTGACGCAGCCGGGTCACGATCACGATCCGGCGCCCTCGTCGGGCTATGACGAGGATGCGGAGCGCAACCGGCAGGGTTGAGGCTTCGCGCGGAATGGAGCGAACGGCGGTTCCGCGAGGGGCCGCCGTTTTGCTGTGTGGAGACTGGATGCGGGCGTTCCGGTTCCTAGAACGACCCGTCACCCCGGACTTGTTCCGGGGTCCACGGGGCAGCAGGCGTGCGGTCTCGCCTTAAGCCTTTCTCCTCGCCGCGGGGTGGACCCCGGAACGGGTCCGGGGTGACGGATTGGATGTGGCGGCCGACCGCCATAGCCGCCGCGAGCGCCTTTGCGACCAAATGCACTCCGCTCGTCGCAACGGATGTTGCGCTGCAACAGCTTTCGTGATGCTTTTGTTACGTCGGACGGTCCCGCGTTAAGGATGCTGTTAACCATCGTGGCGCAGGATCGGCCCGACTTCTCTGGCGGGGTGGGTGACGATCATGGGTGCCAAGAACAGACCGGCCGAAGGCGCGATGACGCTGGCGGAAATGAAGGAATTCGCGGGGTTTCCGAGCTCGACGCAGCGGTACATCCGGCGCAGCCTCGATATCGGGCTCGACCGCGACGATGCGATGACGCGCTGGTCGCGCGACATCGTCGAGGCGGCGAGCATCCGCGCGCAGGCGCGGCTGTATCGCGCGCTGCCCGAACTGCGCCAATTGGTACCCGACGATGCCGATCTCGCCGCGGTCGAGCCGTTTCTGGCGCCGCTGGTGACATTGGTGGGGTTCGATCTGGGGCAGGGGCGGCTGACCAGCTTCTCGGCGTTCCGCTTCCTGTACGAGCGGCTGATCGGCGCGTCGGCGCGGCCGTGGCTGCCGAGCGCATTCTGCGCGGCGGCGGCGCTGCCGCACCTGCACCCCGAGGTACGGCGCAAGTTGCTCCAGTCGATCAGCGAGGCGGCGGCGACCGCGTCGGGCTGGTCGAACCGGCAGCCGGTGTTCTTTCCGCATTGGGTGGAGAAGGTCGATACCGGGGCGGCCCTGCCGCACTGAGCGGGGGACGCCGCGTCATCGACAGGCGCGCCACCCCGCGGCCCGGTCCGCCTGGTCGAGGTGGAGGTGATCGCGGTGGGCGGCATTGTAATCGGGGGACAGCGTCGTCGCGAACAGCTGACAGGCGCCGTCGCGGACCTCGTGCAGGAACGCAGCCTTCGCGCCCGCGCCGCGCCAGTCGCCGACGACGGTGATGCGGCGGCCGTCGGCGAGGCGGAAGCCGGCGACGTCGACCGCGTCGGCAGTCGCGTGTTCGCTCCACGTGCCGGCATCGCGGCCGTAGATGCGGCGGCAGGAATAGCTGCCGAAATGGTCGATCGTCACGACGCGGCTACCGAAATGGCGTTGTGCGGCGGGCTGGACGACGTTCCATTCCCACGTGGCGAGCGCGGCGGCGACCGGACAGGCGACGCCGAGGCCGGCGGGGCTGAAGCCGATCGTCCGCGCGCCGCCCGCGGTCAGGCGGATGCCGTCGTCATACCCGCAATCCCCCGCGCCGCGACGCGGCGGCAGCACGGTATAGCGGACGCCGGCGTGGTCGAGCAGCGCGCGGCATTGCGGAAAGTCGCGGGTGAGTGCGGTGAGCTTGCGGCCGGTGAACAATCCGGTCGGCGCACCGAGGTCGAGCGGGGTCCACGGCATGTCCTGCGGCCGCCCGCGCGCGATCGCCCACAGCAGCAGCGCCGCCGCGCCGAGCGCGAGCAGCGCCGCGATCCAGCCGATTGCCCGACGCAAGGCACGCATCAGCCGCGCTGCGCCCGCGTCATCGCCTCGCCGGTGACGGGATAGCCGAGGTCGTCGGGAAT
Source organism: Sphingomonas sp. 2SG (assembly GCF_005503285.1). Lineage (NCBI taxonomy): Bacteria > Pseudomonadati > Pseudomonadota > Alphaproteobacteria > Sphingomonadales > Sphingomonadaceae > Sphingomonas > Sphingomonas sp. 2SG. The sequence continues at coordinate 5,633 of NZ_SCMZ01000025.1, read as the reverse complement.
GCAGAGGTGCGGCACGCCGTCGCGCGTCTCGACGAAGGGCGTGATGGTGCGGATCGGATAGGCGCGCGCCTGCGCGACCGCGGCGTCGTGATCGGCGAATAGCGCGAGCCGTTCGAGCGTGCGGCGCGTGGGGTAGATGATCGTCGCGCGGCCGGCATCCGCCTCGCCGAGCAAAGCGGCGGCGCCGGTCCAGACGAGGCGGACGTTCTCGGTCGCGTCGACGGTCGCCGCGGCGCCTTCCGGTGCACGGGCGAGGAAGAACAACGTATCAAAAATCCGCGTCGTCCGATGATCGGGCAGCCAGCGCGCGAACGGCACCAAGGCGTCGAGGTCGAGCGTCAGCCCCGCGTCGGCGAGGATCGCGGCGAATGGCGCGCCGCCGTGCAGCCGCGCGCGGATCGCCGCCAGCGTCGCCGCCGGGGGAACGGGGTGGAGGCCGATGGCGAGGCCGGCTTCCTCGATCGTCTCGCGGATCGCGGCGATGCGCGCGGCGCCGTCGTCGCCCGCACCGATCGTCGCGGCGAGCGCGTGGTCGCCGGGATCGATCCGGCCGCCGGGAAACACCATCGCACCGCCGGCGAAGACCATCGCCTTGGCCCGCTCGACCATCAGCAGGTCCGGCGGCGCATCGCGACGGTCACGGAAGACGACGAGCGTCGCGGCGGGGATCGGTGCACTGGCCATAGACCGGTGTAACGCGGCAGCGGGCCGTTGGTAGCGCCGGCACTGTCGGGGATCGGTGGAGGGATAGCGGGGTGGTGGTGGAGCTGAGGGGAATCGAACCCCTGACCTCTGCAGTGCGATTGCAGCGCTCTCCCATCTGAGCTACAGCCCCGCACCCCGGCTCGGGCGAGCCCGAGAGCGACGCCATTAGCCGCCCCTTGCGGGCGATGCAACAGGCCCGATCGACCGATCCGAAAATTCCCATGCGACGGACCGATCTCTGCGTGCGACGCAAAATCGTTGCCCTGCCGTAACTTCAGGAACGAAGGCGAGACCTGATCTTTATCTGGATCAGGAGCACGGTCGCGCAGCAACGACGCGACCGGCACCCGCAGGAGCTATCCTACAAGGAGACGATCATGGTCTACGAACGCAATCCCCGCAGCAACGCACCGGGTGACACGTACGGGCGCGACGACGGTCAGGGCTACGGCCGCGACTATGGCTCGGGCCGGGACTATAGCTATTCGAGCGCACGCGAATATCAGGCGGCCGGCCGGCTCGATGGCGATCGCCAGGGCTATGGCGCGCGCGACTATGGTAACCAGCGCTACGATCGATACGATCAGAGCCGCGGACGCGACGAGTACGGCGCGACGCGCGGCGGCTATGATCGCTACGCCAACGACGGGCGCGACAGCCACGGCCGCTCCGATCAGGACCGGCAGTCCGACTATCGCTATGGCGAGCGCAGCCGCTACGGCGCCGACGCCGGCCGCGATCGTGGCGAACGCGAATATCACGGCAGCTACGGGTCGGGCGGCCACCGGTTCGAGGATTTCGGCCCGTATCGTCATGCCGACGACGACGATTACCGCAATCGCGCCCGCGGCGGCCGGGATCAGGGTCAGGGCCGGCAGGGCTATGGGCGTCAGCCGCAGGGCTATGACTATGAGGATCGCGGCTTCTTCGCACGCGCCGGCGACGAGGTGCGCTCGTGGTTCGGCGACGAGGAAGCGGAGCGCCGTCGCGACTTCGATTCGCGGCTCGACGAGCGCGCCTATAACGATCGCGACAACGACTATCACAGCTGGCGTCGCGGTCAGATCCAGTCGCTCGACCGCGACTATGACGAATATCGCCGCGAGCATCGCTCGAAGTTCGAGAATGAGTTCAGCTCGTGGCGCACCAACCGCCAGTCGCAGCGCGACCTGCTCAACAAGGTCGAGGAGCATGCGGACGTCGTCGGCTCGGACGGCGAGCATGTCGGCACCGTCGACAAGGTGCGTGGTGACCGCATCGTGCTGACCAAGAACGACGCCGACGCCGGCGGTCGCCATCACTCGATCCCGTCGAGCTGGCTGCAGTCGGTCGACGGCAAGGTGACGCTGGGCAAGACTGCGGCGGACGCCAAGAAAGCGTGGCGCGACGAGGAGCGCAACCAGGCGCTGTTCGGCGACGATGACGACGGGGCGCGCCGCGAACCCTATGCGACGGGCCGTTCGGCCGCGACGCAGACGCAGGCGGACGGCACGCGCTCGACCTCGTCGGCGAGCGCCAGCAGCAGCGGCACGACCGGCACCGACGGCGACAAGACGCTGAACCGGAGCTTCTCGGGCACCTATTGAGCCCGATCGAAGACCCACGCGAAGGCCCGGGCTTGTCCCGGGCCTTTTGCGTTGCGATCTGCAACGGATCGGCCCAGACTGGTCGGCCGGATTTTGAGGAGAATGAAACGATGGCACGAGCGTGGAGCCTGACGTCGCGGCCGCAGGGCCTGCCGACCAGCGACAATTTCGCGCTGATCGATCTCGATCGCCGCGACCTTGGCGAGGGCGAGGTGCGGATCGCCAATAGCTGGCTGTCGGTCGATCCGTATATGCGCGGGCGGATGAACGACGTGAAGAGCTACACGCCGCCGTTCGAGATCGGCAAGCCGATGGACGGCGGCGCGATCGGCACGGTGGTCGAGAGCCGCTCGGACCGGTTCAAGGAAGGCGACACCGTCCAGCATTTCGCCGGCTGGCGCGACGAGGCGGTGCTCCCCGCCGACCAGGTCCAGCCCCTGCCCGAACTCGACGTCGATCCGCAGGCCTATCTTGGCCAGCTCGGCATGCCGGGGATGACCGCCTATTTCGGCTTGCTCGAGGTCGCCGGCGCGAAGGAGGGCGATACGGTGTTCGTCTCCGCCGCGGCGGGTGCGGTCGGATCGACCGTGGTGCAGATCGCCAAGGCCAAGGGGCTGCGGGTGATCGGCTCGGCGGGCGGCGCGGAGAAATGCGCCTGGGTGGAGTCGCTCGGCGCCGATGCGGTGATCGATTACAAGAGCGGTACGCCGGTGGTGAAGGCGCTCGGCGAGGTCGCGCGGAACGGGATCGACGTCTATTTCGACAATGTCGGTGGCGAGCATCTCGATGCGGCGCTGGCGCATGCCAATTTGCACGCACGGTTCGCGGTGTGCGGGATGATCGACGTCTACAACAGCAGCAAGCCGACCGAATTGCGCTACCTCGCGCGGCTGATCGGCAATCGTATCCGCATCCAGGGGTTCATCGTCAGCGACTTCAAGGATCGCTCCGCCGACTTCTATCGCGACATGGGCGGCTGGCTGAAGGACGGCAAGCTCAAGCGCAACGAGACGGTGTTCGAAGGGCTGGAGACGATGCCCGAGGCGTTCCTCGGCCTGTTCTCGGGCGGGAACATGGGGAAGATGCTGGTGCGTCTCTAATCCATGGCGCGGGCGTAGAGGCGGTCGACGCGCTCGCTCAGCACCGAGCGGTCGACCAGCCGATAGTGCCGATCGAGTTCGCGCGCCATGAATTCATAGGCGGCGCGATCGGTGACGGCGGGATCGACGCTGCTGATCACGACATAGGCCGGGCGTCGCGCCATCACCCGCCGCAGTTCGGCGTGCGGGTCGATGCCGGTCGTCCGGTTGTCACCCCGCTCGCTGAGGAAGGTCGGGAAGGCATAAGCGGTCGGGACGCAGGAGCGGGTGAGCTGGTAGAGGATCGGATCGCCCTGGAAGACGAACAGGCACCCCGCGGGTGACTGGCCGATCCGCGCCGCGAGGCGGCGGACGCCCGCGCCATCGCCGCGGGTGGTGCGCAGGATCGCGGTGTTGATCGCGACATAGGCGAGACCGATCAGCAGCACGGGCACGACGACCGGTACCCTGCCGATCCGTCGCGCGAGCAGTGGCGCGGCGAGGATCGACAGCGGCAGGACGAGCGGGAGCGCGTAATGATCGAAATAGGTCCCGAACACGAGCAGGCCGACGATCGCCGCGGCGGTCCAGCCGGCGAGCAGCGGACCGATCGGCCGTATCCTGCATAACCCCGGAACCGCGAACGCCGCGACGATCGCGATCGGCAGGAGATGCGCGCCGATCAGCGCGAGCCGCGCGATCATCAGCGCGGCGTCGGGGGGCTGGCGGAGGAACACCGATTGGAAATTGGCGAACAACAACGTGTCGATCGCGCCGATATGCCAGTAGAAGGCGACGACGGCGGCGGTCGGCAGCAAGGCGATCAGGCACCATGACAGCGCCGCGAGCGCCGCGGCCGGCAGGCTTGCGCCGGTGCGCAGCGCGCGGACGACGAGCGCGAGGCCGAAGAACGTGCCTTCGAACAGCACCGAATATTTGATCTGCAACGCGATGCCGAGCAGGGCCATGGCAAGGCACGACCGGGCGTAGGCGACGCGGTCGAAGCTGCGGCGGCGATAGGCGCCGACGACGCACCATGCCGCGAGCGCGACGGGCAGGTTGTAGAAGACCGGGCTCTGGCCGCCGTCGCCGGCGTTGACGGAGAGGTAGACGATGTAGACGAGGCCGGCGAGCATCGCCGCGCCGGGCGGCGCGACGTGGCGCGCGATACGGGCGACGCACCATGCGGTCAGTGCGGCGAAGACCGTGGCGACGACCTGATAGGCGAGGATGCCGTCACCGCCGAAGGCGCGGATCGCGGCATAGATCAGGAACAGGCCGAACGGCTTGCGATCCCAGAAGTCGATGAAGGGCAGGCCGAGGCCGTGCCAGAGCCGATCGCCGACCAGCAGATAGAATTGCTCGTCGATCTGGATGACCGGATTGCCGAACTGCCATCCCCGGATGGCGAAGGCGGCGAGGGTGAGGAGGAGCAGGCTCGGCCAGCGAGACGCCGACTGTTCTGGAGCGACGGCGGAAATGACACGGACCTCAGCGGAGTGGAAGGGTCGCTATCGGGGGACGGACGGTGTTCGTCAAACGTCCAATTTGGTCCGGTACGGGTGCGGTGTGGTTTGGAGGCTCTGGCAGGCCGTTTAGCGGTCGTCACGGGGCCTTGGTGCGCGGTCCCGTTCCTTTCGTGGTGGCGGGAAGAAGCGGGACCCCGGCGCAAGGCCGGGGTGACGGGAATGTTGGAGGTTACCCCGAACGGGTTCTTCCCTCCATGGCGGGCGGGGCTATCGCCTATGGCTATGGTGATGAGGCTCGATCGATTTCCTCACTAGGTTCGTCACCCCGGACTCGTTCCGGGGTCCACCGGGCCGCGAGGGAATGGTCAAATCGAGCCTTTCTCCTCGCCGCCGAGTGGACCCCGGAACAAGTCCGGGGTGACGGGGCGGTTTGGAACGTGAGGGACTTACACTTACGTCCCTATCTGATCCCTCCTGGGGTAGGCCTATCGCCTATGGCCGTCTGCATGCTTCGGACGGTTTTCCAAAACCACCCCGTCACCCCGGCCTTGCGCTGGGGTCCCGCTTCTTCCGACGGTGCGGAGAAGCGGGATGCCGGATCAAGTTCGGCATGACGGAGATATAAATGCCGTCGCGCAACTTCAAATGGTCATCTGCGCTCCCCCTCCCATGGAGGGAGGGGGAGTGGGGATCAGGCGCCGAAGGTGCGCTGCCACCAGCCGCGGCGCGGCGTGTCGCCGGCCTCGTCGGCAGCAGCGTCGGTGTCGACCTCGGCTGCCGGGGTGGCTTCCTCC
>NZ_SCMZ01000024.1:0-60361 GCF_005503285.1 Sphingomonas sp. 2SG | reverse complement strand
GCGTGGTCGTCTGGGCGTCGGTCGGCGCCGGGGTGGTCTGCGCCAGGACGGGGGCAGCAATCAGGGCCGTGGCGGCCAGCAGAATGAGCTTCATCGCGGGATCTCCTATCGAATCTCATGCGTCATTTCGTGTCAACGCCTGCGCCCAACGTCCCAATGCGGACTTTTCTCCATCGTTTCGCGTGCGATTCTATTTCGGGCAACGCGGGCTATGGAGAAGAAGATCGCTCGCGCAAGCCCGTCACTTTCCCGGCGTGCTTCGTCACCCCGGACTTGTTCCGGGGTCCACCGCGCCGCGCGCGCGCGCTTCCATCCCAGCCGACCTCCTCGCCGCAGAGTGGACCCCGGAACGAGTCCGGGGTGACGAATCGGTGAGGAAGCCGATCGAGCCTAACCGACCGCTACGGCATAAGTCCTTACGTCCCGACGCCGCTCCCGCCACTTCAGGTGCCCGAATCGAGCGAATAGCCTGCCGATCGGACGGTGCGGATCAGGTCCGGGCGGTTGCCGATGTTGATCGCCTTGCGCAGCCGGCGGATATGGACGTCGACGGTGCGGCTCTCGATGTCGCTGTCGTGGCCCCAGACCGCGTCGAGCAGCCGCTCGCGGCTGAACACCCAGCCGGGATGTTCGAGGAAATGCTTGAGCAACCGGAATTCGGTCGGCCCCAACGGCACGACCTCGCCCGAGCGGCGGACCTTGTGGCCGACCGTGTCCATCTCGATGTCGTCATAGGTCAGCGCCTCGCCGGCGAGCGCCGGGCGGACGCGGCGCAGCACAGCGCTGACCCGCGCGACCAGTTCGCGCGGCGAGAAGGGCTTGGTGACGTAATCGTCGGCGCCGGTCTCGAGCCCGCGGATGCGGTCCTCCTCCTCGCCGCGCGCCGTCAGCATGATGATCGGCACGTTCTGCGTCTCGGTCATCCGGCGCAGGCGGCGGCAGACCTCGATGCCGCTCAATCCCTCGACCATCCAGTCGAGCAGGACGATGTCGGGCGCCTTCTCCTTGGCGAGCAGCAGCGCCTCCTCGCCGTCCGGAGTATGCGCGACGTCGAAATCCTCGCGCTTGAAGTGGTAGATCAGCAGTTCGGCGAGGGCGGCATCGTCCTCGACCAGCAGCATGGAGGCGCGGGCCATCAGCGTATGTCCTTGTCCGGGCCACCGCGATCGCGGTCGGCCATCTGGGTGCCGGTTGCGGCGAAATAGACCATTTCGGCGACGTTGGTCGCGTGGTCGCCGATCCTCTCCAGGTTCTTGGCGACGAACAGCAGGTGCGCGACCTGGCTGATCGTGCGCGGATTCTCGACCATGTAGGTGACGAGGGTGCGGAAGATGCTGTCGTAGAAATCGTCGAGCGCGGCATCGCTCTCGACGACGCGCCGCGCCGCCTCGGGATCGCGCGCGGCGAAGGCGTCGAGCGCCTGGCGCACCATGTCGCTCGCCATCCGCGCCATCGACGGCAGCAGCGAGATCGGCTCGATCCGGTGATCGCTGCCGTCATTGGCATTGGCGATCATCGGCACGCGCTTGGCGATGTTCTTGGCATAATCGCCGATCCGTTCGACCACCGCGGCGATCTTGAGCGCGGCGACGACCTCGCGCAGGTCGACCGCCATTGGCGCGCGCAGCGCGATGATCCGCACCGCGAGCCGTTCGACCTCCGCCTCGATCGCGTCGATCGCCTTGTCGTCGGCGCGCACCCGCGCGGCGAGCGCGGGGTCGGGGCGGGCGAGCGCCTGCATTGCCTGCGCGATCGCATCCTCGGCGAGGCCGCCCATCTGCGAGATCATCCCCCGCAACTGGCCGATATCGGCGTCGAAGGCCTTGACGGTATGGTCCAATGGCATGTCCGTCCCCTCAGCCGTAGCGGCCGGTGATGTAATCGCGGGTGCGTTCTTCCCGCGGGTTGGTGAAGATGTCGCTGGTCGCGCCGAACTCGACGAGCTGGCCGAGGTGGAAGAAGGCGGTCTGCTGCGAGACGCGCGCCGCCTGCTGCATGTTGTGCGTGACGATCACGATCGCATAGCGGCCCTTCAGTTCGTGGATCAGCTCCTCGATCTTGGCGGTGGCGATCGGGTCGAGCGCGCTGCACGGCTCGTCCATCAGGATCACCTCGGGATCGACCGCGATCGCGCGCGCGATGCACAGGCGCTGCTGCTGTCCGCCCGACAGCGCGGTGCCGCTGTCCGACAGGCGATCCTTGACCTCGTCCCACAGGCCGGCGCGGCGCAGCGACTGCTCGACCAACGCGTCGAGATCGGCGCGCGCGGTGGCGAGGCCGTGAATGCGCGGCCCGTAGGCGACGTTCTCGTAGATCGACTTAGGGAAGGGGTTGGGCTTCTGGAACACCATGCCGACGCGTGCGCGCAATTGCACGACGTCCATGCCGCTGGCGTAGATGTCCTCGCCGTCGAGCAGGATCTCGCCGCTGACCCGCGCCGCGGCGACGGTGTCGTTCATCCGGTTGAGCGTGCGCAGGAAGGTCGACTTGCCGCAGCCCGAGGGACCGATGAAGGCGAGGACATTGTCCTGGTCGACATCGATCGAGACATGGTCGATCGCCTGTTTGGCGCCATAGAAGACGCTGACGTCACGGGCGGAAATCTTCGGGGTCACCAGCGGGTCTCGAATCGGTTGCGGAGGTAGATGGCGAGCCCGTTCATCGCGAGCAGCACGACGAGCAGCACGATGATCGCCGCCGAGGTCTTCTCGACGAAGCCGCGGTCGATATCGTCGGACCACAGGAAAATCTGCACCGGCAGCACGGTGGCGGGATCGGTGAGCCGCGACGGCGGCGCGGCGATGAACGCGCGCATGCCGATCATCAGCAGCGGCGCGGTCTCGCCGAGCGCGCGCGCCATGCCGATGATCGTGCCGGTGAGGATGCCCGGCAGCGCGAGGGGGAGGACATGGTCGAACACCACCTGCACGGGCGAGGCGCCAACCGCGAGCGCGGCGTCGCGGATCGACGGCGGCACCGCCTTGATCGCGTTGCGGCCGGTGATGACGATCACCGGCATCGTCATCAGCGCCAGCGTCAGCCCGCCGACCAGCGGCGCCGAGCGCGGCAGGTGGAAGGTGCCGAGGAACACCGCGAGGCCGAGCAGGCCGAAGATGATCGACGGCACCGCGGCGAGATTGTTGATCGACACCTCGATCAAGTCGGTCCAGCGGTTCCGCGGCGCATATTCCTCGAGATACAGCGCGGCGAGCACGCCTATCGGGAAGGCGAGCGCGATCGTCACCGCCATCGTCAGCAGCGAGCCCTTGAGCGCGCCCCAGATGCCGACGCGGGTCGGGTCGGTCGAATCGGCGGCGGTGAGGAAGCCGGCGCTCCAGCCCATCGTCAGGATTCCGCGTGCCTTGAGCCGCGCCACGATCGCCTCGGCGGCGGGGGTGCCGTCGTGCTTGGCGGCGACGTCGATCGCGCTCGCCACCGGCACCGCGATCGTGGTGCGGCGGCGCAGCAGCGCCGGATCGGCCTCGATCGCGTCGCGCACCACCAGCCAGGCGCCGTCGGAGATCAGATCGGCGCCGCCCGGTCCGAACGCCTGCGTCGCGGCGCGGTCGACCGCGCCCTCCAGCCCGGCGCCGGCGAGCGCGAGATCGGCGCCGCGGCCGCGCACCTGCTGCGGCGTCACCGCCAGTTTGGCCGCGGCGAGATCGATCGGCAGCGCGACGCGCGTCTGGCGGAAGCCGCTCAGCCCTTCCGACACCATGCTGACGAGCAGGAAGGCGAGGAACCCCGCCGACAGCCACACGGCGGCGAGCCCCATCAGCCGGAAGCGCCGCTCGGCGACATAGCGCCGCCGCGTGCGCCGCTGCACCGACGCCGCCTTCCAGTCGGTGGGCAGGCGCGACTTATTCATAGGCTTCTCGATAGCGTTTGACGACGGTCAGCGCGACGATGTTGAGCCCCAGCGTGATGACGAACAGGGTGAGGCCGAGCGCGAAGGCGGCGAGCGTCTTGGCGCTGTCGAACTCCGCCTCGCCGGTGAGTAGGTCGACGATCTGCTTGGTGACGGTCGTCGTGCTGGCGAAGGGATTGGCGGTGAGCGTCGCGACGCCGCTCGCCGCCATGACGACGATCATCGTCTCGCCGATCGCCCGGGAGACCGCGAGCAGGATGCCGCCGACCACGCCGGGCAGCGCGGCGGGCAGGATCACGCGGCGGATCGTCTCGGACTGGGTCGCGCCCATCGCGAGGCTGCCGTCGCGCATCGACGCGGGGACGGCGGCGATCGAATCGTCCGCCATCGACGAGACGAAGGGAATGATCATGATCCCCATCACCGCGCCCGCCGCCAGCGCGCTTTCCGACGAGGCGTTGGCGACGCCGAGCGCGACGCCCAGTTCGCGCACCGCCGGCGCGACGGTGAGCGCGGCGAAATAGCCATAGACGACGGTCGGCACGCCGGCGAGCATCTCGAGCACCGGCTTCAGCCAGGCGCGCGTGCGGGCATGCGCATATTGGGTGAGGTAGATCGCGCTCATCAGCCCGAACGGGATGGCGACCGCCATCGCGATCACCGCGCCGATGAAGAAGGTGCCCCAGAACAGCGGCACCGCGCCGAGACTGGCGCCGGGATCGCGCGCGTCGATCACCTGCGGGCTCCAGTGCGTGCCGAACAGGAACTCGCCGATCGGCACGATGCGGAAGAAGCGCGCCGATTCGTAGAGCAACGACGCGACGATGCCGATCGTGGTGAGGATCGCGATCAGCGACGCGGCGAGCAGCAGCAGCATGACGACGCGCTCGACCTGGGTGCGCGCCGCGAAATCGGGGCGCACCCGCGTGAAGGCGAGGCCGCCGCCGGCGAAGGCGAGCAGCAGCGCGATCGCGGTGGCGATCCAGTCATAGCGGTGCTGCGCGGCGGCATAGGCGGGGGCGAGCTTTGCCGACAGGTCGTGGAAGGCGCCGTAGCTGCGCCCGGCGCCGAGCTCGCGCGCTTCCGACAGGATCGATGCGCGCTCGAAGCCGGGCGGCGGCAGCGCCGCGGCGGCGGGGGTGGCGAGCACCGCGTCGGTGACCAGCGCGGGTGCGGTCAGGCTCCACGTCGCGAGGAAGACGAGCGGCGGCACGAGCGCGCAGATGCCGACGAAATAGCCGTAATGGACGGGCAAGGCGGTGAAGCGCGCGCGCCCCGGCGTACGGAACGTCGCCGCGCGCATCCGCGCGGCGAGCCAGCCGATCAGCGCGAGCCCGAACACGACGATGGCGACGGCAAGCGCGCTCATGCCGCGAACCCCGCCATATCCATCCCGTCACCCCGGACGTGATCGCGGAACTTGCAAAACTCCCCCAGTGCTCCTGCGAAAGCAGGAGCCCAGGAGTTCCAGGCGTCAGGCGTTGGTTTGCTTGGCCCTGGGCTCCTGCTTTCGCAGGAGCACTGCGCTGCTCGCACGGCGCTCCTTGCCGCGGCGTGGACCGCGGAACGGGTCCGGGGTGACGGCGTCGGTGGGAAAAGCGTGACGCGCATCACGACGGCAGATCCGCGGGATCGAGCGGCGTCTCGTGCGCGACGACCGCCGCCGCCCTCGCGCGCACCGCCGGGGGCGCGGCGATCAGGCCGCGGCGGACGAGCGGCCCCTCCGGTCCCCAGGCACGGGTATAGCTTTGCAGGAACGCCTTGAGCCCCGGGATCGCCTTGAGATGCGCGATCTTGACGTAGAGGTACAAGGGCCGCGATCCCGGATAGGCGCCGGCCGCGATCGTCGCATAGCTCGGCGTGACCCCGTCTATCGCGACGCCGTCCACCGTGCCGGCATTCTGTTCGAGATAGCTGTAGCCGAACACGCCGATCGCGTCGGGATTGGCCGACAGTTTCTGGACGATCAGATTGTCGTTCTCGCCGGCATCGACATAGACGCCGTCCTCGCGCACCCGCGTGCACAGCATCTTGTGTGCCTCCGGATCGGTGCGGGCGAGCGTGCGGGCGTGCGGATCGATCGCCTCGCAGCCGCGGGTCAGGATCAGCTCGGCGAGCGCGTCGCGGGTACCGCTGGTCGCGGGCGGGCCATAGACCTGGATCGGCGTCGCCGGCAGCGCCGGATTGACGTCGCGCCACAGCCGCGCGGCGTTGCGCACGCCGCCCGGCGTCGCGGCGAGCGCACGATAGAGATCGGCGGGGGTCAGCCTCATGCCCGGTCCGCTCCCCGCGGGTCGGCGCGCCTCAGCAAAGGCGATGCCGTCGATGCCGATCTGCACCTCCATGATCGGCCCGACGCCGTTCGCCTGGCAGCCGGCATATTCGCTGCGCTTCATCCGCCGCGAGGCGTCCTCGATGTCGGGATGCGCCGCGCCGAGCCCGGCGCAGAACAGCCGCATCCCCGCGCCGGTGCCGGTCGATTCGATCACCGGCGCCTTGGCGTCGGGCTGGTTGGCGACGAACGTTTCGGCGATGAGCGTCGTGAAGGGATAGACGGTCGACGATCCCACCGCGGTGATCTGATCGCGCGCACCGCCGCCGCCGCCGTTCGCCTGATCCTGGCAGCCGGCGAGGCAGAGCGCCCACGTCAGCAGCAGGCCAGGAGTTCGAACGCGCATCATGTCCCCGCGAGCGACTCGACGCCGCCACGCCCCGCCTGTGTGACGGTTACGTTACCCTTTGATGACACCGGCTTCGGCCAGTGCATCCGCCGGCGGCAAGGCGACGGTGACGCTGGTGCCGACGCCGACCCGGCTGACGATGTCGAGCCGGCCACGATGCCGCTCGACGATATGCTTGACGATCGCGAGGCCCAGCCCGGTGCCGCCGACGCTGCGGCTGCGGCCGGGGTCGACGCGATAGAAACGCTCGGTCAGCCGCGGGATATGCTGCGGCGCGATGCCCTCGCCCTCGTCGGTGACGGTGAAGCGCAGCAGGTTCGACGGGTCGAGCCCCAGCGCCACCGTCACCGGCGTGCCCGCCCGGCCGTATTTCATCGCATTGCCGATCAGATTGTGCAGCAGTTGCGACAATTGCGCCTCGTCGCCGACCACCTCGGGCAGGTCCGGGTCGATGGTCACGGCGACGTCCTGCGCGCGCGGACTGTGCGCGGCGGCGATCTCGGCGGCGACGTCCTCGAGCAATTCGCTCAGCGACAGCCGCTCGCCGGGCAGCCGGTATTTCTCCGCCTCGATCCGGGAGAGCGAGATCAGATCCTCGACCAGCCGCTGCATCCGCCGCGCCTCGGCGAACATCACGTCGAGGAAGCGGCGTCGCAACCCCGGGTCCTCGCCCGCCTCCTCGTTGAGCGTCTCGATGAAGCCGAGGATCGAGGCGAGCGGCGTGCGCAATTCGTGGCTGGCGTTGGCGACGAAGTCGACGCGCATCTTCTCGGCGGCGTAATTGCCCGACTGATCGATCAGATGGACGATGCGCGCGCCGTCGGCGGTTTCGCCGGTGCGCATCTCCCAGCGCTGGTCGGGGCTGCCAAGACCGACCAGCTCGACCGGACGGCCGGGCAGCGGCGCGCTGGAACTCAGCCGGTCGGCGGCGGCGGGGTGGCGGATCGCGACGCGGACGTCCTCGCCGACGATATGGCGGCCGAGCAAGGCGCGCGCAGTAGTGTTGGCACAGGTGACGACGCCGCCACGGACCAGCAGCACCGGCTCGGCGATGACGTCGAGCACCTCGCCGAGCAGCACGTTGGCGTCCGGCCCGGCATGGCGCGCCGCGGCGATACCCTGGTCGCCGCGCCCCATCGCCGCCAGCGATGCCGCCACCGCGCCAACGAAGGCGATCGCGGCGCCGTCCGGCCGCCCGTCGACGAGGAACACGCCCGCGCCGGTGCCGAAGGCGATTCCCAGCGCGCCGCTGAGCCGGTGGACGAATCGGGAAGCCATGACGCGTGGCTAGCCGAGCTTGGCCGCGGCGGGGAGGGGGGATGTCGCTACAAGCTTCGGGATCGGGTCGCGACGCTCCCGCCCCCTCCACCACTCGGCCGACGCGGAGTCGTCCCCGCCAGGCAGGGCAATCACATATGGCTGCGGTTCATGAGGATCGATCGGTTTCCTCATCAGCTCCGTCACCCCGGACTTGTTCCGGGGTCCACCACGCCGCAAGGGAACGGCAGGAGGCTCAAGCCTTGCTCCCCGCCGCAGAGTGGACCCCGGAACACGTCCGGGGTGACGGGGTGGATTTGGAATACGAAGGAACCAGATTTGCGCCCGTCTGCCATATCCCCCGCCAAGGGGAGGTGGCGCGGCGAAACCGTGATGGACGGGAGCCCGGCGACTTCATCAATGCCGACCGTCACACCGAAATTTCCCCTCCGTCCCACCACCGCACATTTCCTGCGCTTGCCAGTGGTTAGCGAATGTGAAAGGCAGTGGCGGTAGCAGGGGTGCCATGAGTGACGAGACGCCGGTCGACGGCTACAATCCAGCGCAGGCGGGACCGGCGGAGCCGGACGATGCCGCCGTCGCCAGCCGCCGTCGCGTGCTGATGCTCGGCGCGGTGACCGCCGGCGCCGTGGTGTCGATCCGGCCGGCGTTGGCGCAGACCGCGGGTTCGGTGATGACCTGCGAGATCCCGGTGCCCGATCTGGGGCGGGCGGGCCGCTTCATCGATCCGGCCGGCAACGTCGTCGCCCCCGGTACCAAGGGCGCATTTCCCCCCGCCTCGCGCCCGTTCAAGGGCGAAGAGGTCAAGCGCGCGCTCGCCGGCGCGCAACTGCCCGGCACGACCTACGAGAGCAACCGCGCCTATGTGAGCTATATCCGCAGGCTGCAGCGCGGGCAGGGGGGCTTCACCTGCTTCGCCTCGTTGCAGATGCCGCGCGGCTGACGCCTTGCGCTATCGCGCCCCGGCCGACGCGGCGCTGCTGACCGCCGAACTCGACGCCTTCACCGCCGTCTTCCATCGCCCGTCCGGGATCACCCATCTGCTGGTCAGCCCCGCGCCCGAGATCCTCGCGCTGCTCGCCGACACGACGCTCGACCTCGAGACGCTGCTGCTCCGGCTGGGCGAGCGCTACGACCTCGGCGACGCCAGCCGCGACGCGCTCGCGGCCCGGCTCGACGAAATGGTCGCGGCGGGGCTGGTCGAGGCACTATGAGGCACGTCTTCACCGTACGGATCGGCCCGATCGGCTTTCGCGTCGGCAGCGACTGGCGCGCGCCCATCGACGCCTTGCGCGAGCTCTACCGTTATTATCCCTCGCCCAATCTGCCCGACTTCACCGTGCGGCTGGAGGCGACGCATTGGTGGCGGCGCTGGCTGCGGCCGTCGATCCGCATCGCCGGCGACTATATGCTGCCCGAGGCGGCGCCGCTGCCGCTCGCGCAGGGGCTGCTCGCCGCCGAAATGGCGATGAACCTGCAACTGGCGCTGGGCGGGCGCCGCTATCTGCTGCTTCATGCCGCCTGCGTCGAGCGCGACGGGCAGGCGCTGCTGCTCACCGGCGAATCGGGGGCGGGCAAGTCGACGCTGGCGACCTTGCTGGCGGCGCACGGCTGGCGGTTCATGAGCGACGAATTCGCGCTGATCGATCCCGAGACCGGGCTCGTCCACCCGTTTCCCCGCCTCATCAGCCTCAAGAATGCGGCGATCGCCGCCGCCATCGCCGCGCGGCCCGACGCCAAGCTCGGCCCCCTGCTCACCGGCACGCCCAAGGGCGACATCCGCCATATGGTGCCCGACGCGCTCGCGGTCGGTGCGATGGACGAGCCCGCCGCACCCGCGATGCTGCTCTACCCGCGTCACGGCTTCGCGGCGGAGACACGCGGCGTGCTGCCGTCCGAATCCTTCGTCCGGCTGACCCAGGCGTCGACCAATTACGTCGCGCTCGGCGAGGCGGGATTCGACGCCCTGACCCGATTGGTGCGCACCACGCCGGCGCATGCGATCGACTATCCCGATGGCGCCGCGGCGATCGCGCAGGTGGAGGCGTTGTGGCGGACGCTCTGATCCTCGCGCGCGCGCTCGCCGACCCGCAGTCGCTGGCGCTCGACACCGACTGGATCGGCCTCGTCACGACGGCACGCGCGGAGCAATTGCTCGGCACGCTCGCCTATCGGCTCGATGGCCTGCCGCTGCCCGAGGATGTCGCGCTGCTGCTCGCCGATGCGCGCGCCGCCGCCGAGAATGGCCGCCGCGCCGCCTTGTGGGAGGCGGAGATGGCGCGGCGCGCGCTCGCGCCGCTGGGCTGTGCGGTCGTGTTGCTCAAGGGGACGGCGTTCGTCGCCGCCGGGCTGCTCGCCGGGCGCGGCCGCTCGATCGGCGACCTCGACATCCTCGTGCCGCGCGGGTCGCTCGATGCGGTCGAGGCGAAGCTGCTCGCCGCGGGGTGGGAATGGGTCAAGCCCGATCCCTATGACGACGCTTATTACCGCCGCTGGATGCACGAGCTGCCGCCGCTGATCCATCGCGACCGCGACCGGATGATCGACGTCCACCATACCATCCTGCCGCTCACCGCGCGGATCACGCCCGATGCGGCGGCGCTGCTGGCGCAGGCGCAGCCGCTCGGCACCGGCCTTGCCGTGCTGTCGCCCGACGACATGCTGGTCCATGCCGCCGCGCATCTGTTCGCCGACGGCGACCTTGCGGGGGGGCTGCGCAACCTGTGGGACATCCACTGCCTGATCGACGATCACGGCAGCGAGGGCGCACGCGCACGAGCGGCGGAGCACGGCCTGTCGCGCGAGGTGGCGAGGGCGCTACGGCTGACGCACCGGTTGTTCGCGACGCCGGTCGATCCGGCCTATCGCACGCTGGCGCGGGGCGATGCGCTCTACCTGCGCCGGCTGCTGGCGCGCGACGATTGGGGGCGGCCGATCCGCCCGGCGACGCGACTGGCCTTCTACGTCCGTTCGCACTGGCTGCGCATGCCGCCGGCGATGCTGGCGCGGCACCTCTGGGCAAAGTGGCGGCGGGACTGAGTCGTCTTACCGCGCCAGCCGCTCCAGCGTCGGGATCAGTTCGTCATAGCCATCGATCACCGCATCCGCGCCGAGCTCGGCCACCGGCTGCATCAGGAAGCCGAACGAACAGGCGATCGTCGGCAGGCCCGCCGCCTTGCCCGCCGCGATGTCGAAGATCGAATCGCCGACGAACGCCGCGGTGCCGCCGCCGCAGCGCGCGAGCATCTCGTAGATCGGCTTGGGGCTGGGCTTGGCATTGCCCGGTCCCATCGTGTCGCCGCCGATGATGCACGCGAAGCGGCCGGTGAGATCAAGCGCGCCGAGCAGCTTGCGGGCCAGCCCCTCCAGCTTGTTGGTCACCACCGCCAGCCGCGCGCCCTGCGCGGCGAGCGTATCGAGCGCGTCGAGCACCCCGGGATAGGGCTGCGTCAGATCGGCGATATGCGCTTCGTAATGGTCGAGCAGGCGCCGATGCAGCACGTCGAGCGTCGCCTCGTCGCAGCCGCCGGTCGCCGCCATCCCCTGCGCGAGCATGCGACGCGCGCCGCCGCCGATCATCGGCTTGACCTGCGCGACGCCGAGCGGCGCCCGCCCGACCGAGGCGAGCGCATGATTAACCGCCGCGGCGAGATCGCCGCTGGTGTCGAGCAGCGTCCCGTCGAGGTCGAAGCCGACGATGTCGAACGGGGCGTCGGGCGACGGGCGGGGCGGTGAATTCGACGTCATATCCGTGCGCCGGTGGCGCGTCGGTATGGAATTGGCAAGCCTTCCGTGGCAGTCGGACGGCATGACCACAGCCATCGCCGTCATCATCCTCGCCGCGGGCAAGGGCACGCGGATGAAGTCCGACCTGCACAAGGTCCTCCACCCGATCGCCGGGCGGCCGATGCTGCTCCACCTGATCGACAGCCTCAACCGCGCCGGCGCGACGCGCCGCGTCGTCGTGGTCGGCGCCTCGGGCGAGCAGGTCGAATCGGCGGTGGCGGCGACCGGGGTCGAGATCGCGTGGCAGCGCGAGCAGCTCGGCACCGCGCATGCCGCCTTGCAGGCCAAGGTCGCGCTCGCCGGTTTCGACGGTATCGCGATCGTCTGTTTCGGCGACACGCCGCTGCTCGGCAGCGACACCGTCGCCCGGCTCGCGGCGCGGCTCGAGGCGCCCGATGCGCCGACCGTCGCGGTGCTCGGCTTCCGCCCCGCCGATGCGCGCGCCTATGGCCGGATCATCGCGGCGAGCGACGGCACGATCCGCAAGATGGTGGAATATAAGGATGCCAGCCCCGCCGAGCGCGCGGTCGAATTGTGCAATTCGGGCGTCACCGCGGTGCGCACGCGCGACCTGTGGCGGCTGCTCGAATCGGTAGGCAACGACAATGCGGCGGGCGAATATTACCTTCCCGACGTGGTGACGCTGGCGATCGCCGGCGGCGGTCGCGCGGTGTGTATCGAGACGGGCGAGTACGAGGTCGCCGGCATCAACAGCCGCGGCGAGCTGGCGGCGGTCGAGGCAGGCTGGCAGGCGGCGCGGCGCGCGCAGGCGATGGCCGACGGCGCGACGCTGATCGCGCCCGAGACGGTGTGGTTCAGCCACGACACCGTCGTAGGCCGCGACGTGGTGATCGAGCCCAATGTCGTCTTCGGCCCCGGCGTCACCGTCGCCGACGGCGTCGTCATCCACGCGTTCAGCCATATCGAGGGCGCGACGATCGGCGCGAGGGCGGAAGTGGGGCCCTATGCCCGGCTGCGTCCCGGCGCGACGCTCGGCGTCAAATCGAAGGTCGGCAATTTCGTCGAGATCAAGAAGGCGGTGCTCGGCGAGGGCGCCAAGGTCAATCATCTCTCCTATATCGGCGATGCCGAGGTCGGCGCGGCGGCGAACATCGGCGCTGGCACGATCACCTGCAATTACGACGGCTTCTTCAAATATCGGACGCAGATCGGCGCGGGCGCGTTCATCGGCTCCAATTCGGCGCTGGTCGCGCCGGTGTCGGTCGGCGACGGCGCGATCGTCGCGGCGGGATCGGTGCTGACGCAGGACGTCGAGGCCGGTGCGCTGGCGCTAGTCCGCCCGCCGCAGGTCGCCAAGCCCGGCTGGGCGACGCGCTTCCGCGCGATGATGACGGCGCGCAAGGCTGGCCAGTGATATCACTGTGTGATATCATGCGGTCATGACGCGAGTGCTGGCCGACCTTCCGCCCGATGACCTGCGCTGGCTCGACGAGCGTGCGGCGAAGCTCGGCCGGTCGCGCGCGTCGATGCTGCGCGAGGCCGTCGCCACGTTCCGGTCGCAGGCGCAGTCGGAGGACGATCGCGATTGGCTCGATCGGGGCTTCGGCCTGTGGAAGGATCGCACCGATATTGGCGATGCGGTCGAATGGCAGCGCCGCGAGCGGGCGAGCTGGACCCGTCCGTGGGATGACGACTATGAAGAGGTCAAGGCCGAGTTTCCCGATCTGTTCGACGCGGAAGACGACCGCCAGCGCCAGATCTATCTCGACATGGTGGCCGGCAAATATCCCGACCCCATCTATCCCGACCCCGCATGACCAGCCACGCGTTCGATTCGAACATCGTCATCGATGCGCTGGCGGGCTTCGGTCCGGCGCGCGACGAAATCCGGCGTGCGCTCGATCAAGGTGGCGCATGGGTGAGCCGGATGGTCTGGGTCGAGGTCCTGTCGAAGGGCGCGTCGTGTGACGTGGAAAACGCGCAGGCGTTTCTTGGCGGATTCAAGGTGGACGAGATCGATGCGGACATCGCCCTGCGTGCGGCGGCGCTGCGTCGCGAACGGCACCGGCTGAAATCGCCCGATGCCATCATATTGGCGAGCGCGACGCGGCACGGCCGCATCCTCGTCACCCGCAACATCAAGGATTTCCCGGCGACCATGCCGGGGATCCGTGTTCCCTACCTCCTCTGAAGGCAGACCCCGATCATGTGTGGAATCGTTGGAATCGTCGGCGCGGAAGACGTCGCGGATCGCCTGCTCGACGGGCTCAAGCGGCTCGAATATCGCGGCTATGACTCGGCCGGCATCGCCACCGATCATGACGGCGGGATCGAGCGCCGGCGCGCCTCGGGCAAGCTCGTCAACCTCGCGCGCGAGCTCGCCGCGCATCCGCTGCCCGGCACCACCGGCATCGCGCACACCCGCTGGGCGACGCATGGCGGCCCGACCACCAACAATGCGCACCCGCATGCGACCGAGGAGGTCGCGGTCGTCCACAACGGCATCATCGAAAACTTCAAGCCGCTCCGCGACGAACTGATCGCCCGCGGCCGCGTCTTCACCAGCGAGACGGATACCGAGGTCGTCGCGCACCTCATCAGCGAGAAGGTCGAGGCGGGGATCGACCCGGTCGGCGCGGTGCGCGAGGTGCTGCCGCGCCTGCACGGCGCCTTTGCGCTCGCCATCCTGTTCCGCAAGCATCCCGAATTGCTGATCGGCGCGCGGCTCGGCTCGCCGCTCGTCGTCGGTCATGGCGACGGCGAGACCTACCTCGGCTCCGACGCGCTCGCGCTCGCGCCGCTGACCCAGCGCATCGCCTATCTCGACGAGGGCGACTGGGTCGTCTGCACCGCGGACGGCGCACAGGTCTACGACCGCGACAATCATCCGGTCGAGCGTGCGATCACCATTTCCGGCGTCACGGGCGAGCTGATCAGCAAGGGCAATCATCGCCACTATATGCTGAAGGAGATCTACGAGCAGCCGATCGTCGTCGCCCAGACGCTGCGCTCGTACCTCCAGCGGATGGAAGAGCGCGTCACGCTGCCGATCCCCGAATTCGACCTGTCGAGCATCAAGCGCGTCACGATCGTCGCCTGCGGCACCAGTTTCTACGCCGGCATGGTCGCCAAATATTGGTTCGAGCAATTCGCCCGCGTCCCCGTCGACCTCGATGTCGCGTCCGAATTCCGCTACCGCGCGCCGGTGATGGAGCCGGGCGGGCTCGCGCTGTTCATCAGCCAGTCGGGCGAGACCGCCGATACGCTCGCCGCGCTGCGCCACGCGCGCTCCGAGGCGCAGACGATCGCGGTCGTCGTCAACGTGCCGACCAGTTCCATGGCGCGCGAGGCGGACCTGCTGCTCCCGACGCACGCCGGGCCGGAGATCGGCGTCGCCAGCACCAAGGCGTTCACCTGCCAGCTTGCGGTGCTCGCCGCGCTCGCCGCCAACCTCGCCCGCGCCAAGGGCAAGCTCAAGCCCGGCGAGGAGCGCGACATCGTCCGTCACCTCGCAGAGGCGCCTGCCGCGCTCAACGGCGCGCTCGCCTATGACGAGGCGATTCAGGCGATGGCGGGCGTCGTCGCCGGCGCGCGCGACGTCCTCTATCTCGGCCGCGGCACCGATTATCCGCTGGCGCTGGAGGGCGCGCTCAAGCTCAAGGAGATCAGCTACATCCACGCCGAAGGCTATGCCGCCGGCGAGATGAAGCATGGCCCGATCGCGCTGATCGACGAGAACGTCCCGGTGATCGTCATCGCCCCCTCCGGCCCGCTGTTCGACAAGACGGTGAGCAACATGCAGGAGGTGCAGGCGCGCGGCGGCAAGGTCGTCCTCATCAGCGATTACGACGGTATCCAGGCGGCGGGCGAGGGGTGTATCGCGACGATCACCATGCCGAAGGTGCATCCGCTGATCGCCCCGCTCGTCTATGCGGTGCCGGTGCAGCTGCTCGCCTATCATGTCGCAGTGGCGAAGGGGACCGACGTCGACCAGCCGCGCAACCTCGCCAAATCGGTGACGGTGGAATAGCCGCGCCCCGCGACATCGCGGTCGCCGGCTGCGGGCCGGCGGGGCTTGCCGCGGCGCTGCCGCTCGCGCGCGATGGCCATCGCGTCACCGTGTTCGAACGCTTCGATGCGCCGGTGCCGATCGGATCGGGTCTGATGATCCAGCCGACCGGTCTCGCTGTCCTGCGTGGCCTCGGGCTTGCCGACGTGCTGATCGCCCGGAGTGCACGGATCGAGCGCTTGTTCGGCACGGCTAACGGTCGCGTCGTGCTCGACGTCGGCTATGATACCCTCGCGCAGCCGGGTCTGTGTGGCTTCGGCGTGCATCGTGCGACGCTGTTCGCTATCCTGCACGAGGCGGTGTTCGCGGCCGGCATCCCGCTCGAAACCGGACGCATGATCGTCGGCAGCGAACTCGTAAGCGGCGATCGCCGCCGTCTGACCTTTGCCGATGGCCGTAGCTCGGAGAGGTTCGACCTGATCGTCGACGCACTCGGCACGCGGACGCCGCTCGCGCCGCCGTGTGGCCGCGCGCTCCGTTATGGCGCGCTCTGGGCAAGTCTGCGCCGGGTCGAGGGGTTCGCGCCCGATGCGCTCGAACAGCGGTATCGTCGCGCCAGCACGATGGCGGGCGTCCTGCCGATCGGTCGTCCGCCCGGTGCCGAGCAGGAGCAAGCCGCATTTTTCTGGTCGATCCACGCCGACCGGGTCGCGGAGTGGCGGGCGGCCGGGCTGGATGCGTGGAAGGATGGCGTACGAGAATTATGGCCCGCGACGACCCCACTTCTCGACCAGATCGATGATCCCGCGCAGCTCACCTTCGCCCGATATGCGCACCGCACTCTCCCGCGGCCGGCGGAAACGGCGTTGATCCACATCGGCGACGCCTGGCATTCGGCGAGTCCGCAATTGGGTCAGGGCGCCAATATGGCGCTGCTCGATGCGCATGCACTTGCCATCGGGCTGCGCGCGGCGGATGTCGACACGGGACTGGCGGCGGCGGTGGCGATGCGTCGGCGTCATGTCCGCCTCTACCAGTCGCTGACCGCGCTGTTCACCCCGGTCTATCAGTCCGACAGCCGCATTCTGCCGTTCGTGCGCGACCGGCTGGTCGGGCCATTATCGGGTCGCTGGCCGGCGGATCGCATCCAGGCGGCGATGGTCAGCGGGCTGATCGGACGGCCCCTTGCGCCGCTTGCGCTGACTCTCGCCTAATCCGCAGTTCTCGGCTAACGCCCGCGTCCAAAGGAGAAACGATCGTGGTCAGCGTCCCCCCTCTGGTAGCCGGTATCGAATTGGGTGGGACCAAGATCGTCTGCCTGCTGGCGCGCGGGCCGGATGCGATCGAGGATCGCGTCCAATTGCCGACCACCCGGCCCGAAGAGACGCTGGCGGGGATCGAGCATGTCCTCGACGGCTGGGGCAAGTTCGACGCGCTCGGCATCGCCAGTTTCGGGCCGATCTCGATCGACCGGCATGCCGCCGATTACGGCCATGTCACCTCGACCCCCAAGCCGCATTGGGCAGGCACCGACGTCGCCAAGCGGCTCGCCGCGCGCTACGAGGTGCCGACCGGTTTCCATACCGATGTCGTCGGCGCCGCGCTGGCCGAGGCGCGCTGGGGCGCCGCCGAGGGGCTGCGCGATGTCGCCTATGTGACGGTCGGCACCGGCATCGGCGTCGGTCTGATCGCCGGCGGCGTGCCGGTCGACGGCCTCACCCACAGCGAATTGGGCCATATCCGCCCCGACCGGCTGACCGGCGACGACTGGATCGGCATCTGCCCGTTCCACGGCGGGTGTCTGGAGGGGCTCGCCGCCGGCCCTGCGATCGGCGCGCGTGCCGGCAAGAAGGGCGAGGACATCGCCGCCGACGATCCCGTCTGGGAGCCGGTCGCCCATGTCCTCGCGCAGCTCTGCCACACGCTGGTGCTCACCGGCGTGCCGCGGCGGATCGTCATGGGCGGCGGCGTGATGGTCGGCAACGACCATCTCTTCCCGCGCATCCGCGCCGCGATGGTCAAGAGCCTCGCCGGCTATATCGCCTTGCCCGAAATCGCCGAGCCTTCGTTCGTCGTCCCGCCGGCGCTCGGCGGCAATGCGGGGCCACTCGGCGCGATCGTGATTGGCGGTCAGGCACTCGAACAGCAATTGAAGTCGTTCACGGCGTTTTAACCGTATTTGCTTACCTCTCCGCCAATGAGGAGAGGGAAGTTCGTGTCGATGACTGCCGCTGCACCCGAACGCCTGCCACCCCGGCGCCTGCTCGTCGTCGACGACGAGCCGGCGATGCACGACAGTTACGTCCGCAGCTTCGTCCGCCAGCGCGGGGCGGAAGAGGATGCGCTCGGCGTGATGGCGGTGGATTTGTTCGGTGCCGATGCCGCGCGCGATCCCGACGAAGCCGAGCCGTTCGAACTCACTCTCTGCCATCAGGGGCATGAGGCGGTCGCCGCGGTCGAGGCGGCGCAGGCCGCCGGGACGCCGTATGCCGTCGCCTTCATCGACATCCGCATGCCCCCCGGCATCGACGGGCGCGAGACCGCGCGCCGCATCCGCGCGATCGATCCCGAGATCAACCTGTGCATCGTCACCGGCTTTTCGGACTTCTCGCCGATCGAGATCAGCAAGGTCGCCGGTCCCGTCGACAAGATCTTCTACATCGCCAAACCGTTCGAGGTCGCCGAGATCATCCAGACCGCGACCGCGCTGGCCCGTCGATGGGAGGTGGACCGCGAACTCGCCGCGGCGCGCGTGCAGCTCGCGCAGCAGATCGTCCAGCTCGAGGAACAGGCCGCCGAACTCGCCGCCAACGAGAGCCGCGCGCTGCACATGGCGACGCACGATTCGCTCACCGATGCGCCCAACCGGCTCGCCTTCCTGCGCGCGCTCGGCGATCGCGCCCGCCGCCCCGGCCTGTTCGCCACCGCGATGTTCGATCTCGACCGGTTCAAGATCGTCAACGACACGCTCGGCCATCTCGCCGGCGACGCGCTGATCCGCGACGTCTACGCCATCCTTCAGGCGCATGCGCCCGCAGGCGCGGTCGTCGCGCGGCTCGGCGGCGACGAATTCGGCGTGCTGTTCGACGCCGCCGGCGAGGACGCCGCGGTGATGGCGTGCGACCGCATCGTCGCCGCCTGCGCGGGCACGCATCAGGTGTTCGGCAATTCGGTACAGAGCGGCGCCTCCGCCGGGGTCGTCGTCGTCGAGGGCAGCGGCTGCGACCCGATCGACGCGCTGCGCCGCGCCGACCTCGCGCTCAACGACGCCAAGCGCGCCGGCCGCAGCGTCACCCGCCTGTTCGACGAGAGCATGGATGAGGGCATCCGGTTCCGCCGCCGTGTGGAACAGGGGCTCGCCGCCGCGATCGGTCGCGGCGAACTCAGCCTCGTCTACCAGCCGATCGTCGGCCGCGGCGACCTCGAGGTGATCGGCTTCGAGGCGCTGGTGCGCTGGAACACTGAGGAATATGGCCCGATCAGCCCGGCGATCTTCATCCCGATCGCCGAGGAATCGAACGTCATCCACGATCTCGGCGACTGGATTCTCGACGAGGCGTTGAAGACGGTGCAGCGCTTCCCCGGCCAATATGTCTCGGTCAATTTCTCGCCGCGCCAGTTCCGCCGCCACAATTTCGTCGGCCATGTCATGGAGAGCGTCCAGCGCGCCGGCGTGCTGCCCGGCCGCGTCCAGATCGAGATCACTGAAACCGCGATCTTCGACGATGCCGAGCGCGCCGCCGAGACGCTCTATCGCCTCCGCCAGATGGGCTTCCGCATCGCGCTCGACGATTTCGGCACCGGCTATTCCTCGCTCTACAACATCCGCAAATTCGCGCTCGACAGCCTCAAGATCGATCGCAGCTTCATCGACGGCATGGGGCGCGAGCGCGAGAGCGCGGCGATCGTCCATTCGATCATCCATCTCGGCCGGGCGCTGGGGCTGGAGGTGATCGCCGAGGGCGTCGAGACGCCGGCGCAGGTCCAGGCGCTGCGCCTCGCCGGCACCAGCCACCTGCAGGGCTTCTTCTTCTCGCCGCCGGTCGCCGCCGATCGTGCGATCGCGCTCGCCGAGCGGCGGGTGATCGGCGGTACGCCAGGCGATCGGGCGGATACCGGAACCGACGGCTGATGCGCCTTCCCGCGCTCGCGGCGTGGTCCTGGCGCGCGCGACCGGGGCGGGCGATGTCGCTCGGCGCCAAATTGGTGCTGATCCTCACCTTGGTCGGCGTCGTCGGTGCGCTCGGCATCACCGTATTGCTCGCCGGGATCATCACGCCGAGCTTCGACGCTCTGGAGGCCAAGGCGGTACAGGGGCACGTCGACCGCACCCGCGCGGCGCTCGCCGATTATGC
Organism: Sphingomonas sp. 2SG; assembly: GCF_005503285.1. NCBI lineage: Bacteria > Pseudomonadati > Pseudomonadota > Alphaproteobacteria > Sphingomonadales > Sphingomonadaceae > Sphingomonas > Sphingomonas sp. 2SG. The sequence goes on along the minus strand of NZ_SCMZ01000024.1, from coordinate 40,423 downwards.
CGCCAAGGTCGAAACCGCCGTCCGGGACTATGGCGATTGGACGCAGGGCTACGACTATATGGCGACGCCGCCGCCGGCGTCGCCCGCGGCGGCCGCATTCGAGCGCGACGGCGTCTCGCGACGTGCGCTGCGCGATCTCGGGGTGCAGGGCATCGCCTATGTCTCGGCCGACGGCGGCGTCCGCGTCGCGCGCTGGCGCGATGCGTCCCCGGGGGCGACGCACCGCGCGATGCAGGCGGCGATGGCGCAGGTCGCCGCCGATGCAGATCTCCCCCGCATCCTCGGCAAAGGCGCGTCGGCGCATTTCTACGCGCGCGTCGGCCCCGACATCGCCGCGATCGGCGTCGCGCAGGTGCGCCGGTCCGACGGCAGCGGCGATCCGCGCGGCTATGTGCTGATGGCGCGCGTGCTGACCGCGCGCCAGTTGTCCGATTTGTTGCGGCTCGACGCCCGGATCGGTCCCGCTGCGAATGCCAGCGGCCATGTCGCATCGGCCCGCGGGCGGATGACGATCGCCGTGCCGATCCGTGCGCCCGATGGCCGCGCGATCGCCACCGCGCGCTTCGACGTCACCCGCGACGCGACCCTGCTCGGCCGGCGCATGCTGCTGTTGGCGGTCGCCGGTTCGACCTTGCTGCTGCTGATCGTGCTTCTCGTGCTGCGCCGGGTGATCGCCCGGCTGGTGCTGGCGCCGTTGCAGCGTGTCGAGCGTCACATGCAGCGCGTCCGCGCCTCCGGATCGATCGCCTTGTTCGAGGGCGATCGCCGCCGCGACGAATTCGGGTCGCTCGGCCGCAGCCTCAACGCGATGCTCGCGCAGCTCAAGGACCTGCGCGAGCAGATCGAGGTGCAGAGCTTCGCCCTCGGTCGCAGCGAGAGCGCGGTCGCGGTGATGCACAACGTCCGCAACGCGCTCACCCCGATCAGCACCATCCTGACCCAGGGCATCGCCCAGCCGCCGCCGATCGATCGCGCCACCGTCGAGCGCGCACTCGCCGAGCTCGCGCTCGAGACGCTTCCGCCCGAACGCCGCGCGCGGCTCGCGACCTTCGTCACCGCTGCCTTCGCCGCCGAGGTCGCCGGGCGCGAGACGATGCGCGGCGAGCTGCGTGTCGGCCGCGAGGCGATGGCGCACGTGCTCGAGATCATCGGCCAGCAGCAGCAGCAGGCGCACGACCGCCCGCATCTCAAACGCTGCGACCTCAGCGACATCGTCGCGCGCAACGCCGCGATCGCGCGCTATGCCGATGCCGCCTCGATCGCGTTCAGTTTCCCCGCCGGGTCGTATTACGTGCGCGCCAATCGCGTCATCCTCAGCCAGGTGATCGGCAATCTGCTCGGCAATGCCGCCGAGGCGGTCGCCGCCACCGGCAGCGACAGCGGCAGCATCGGCGTGTCGATCCACCAGTCGGGCGACGTGGTGACCGTCCACATCCGCGACGACGGCGAAGGCTTCGACGCCGCCACCGGTGCGACCGTGTTCCAGCGCGGCTTCTCGACCCGCGAACACAAATCCGGTGGCCTCGGCCTGCACTGGTGCGCCAATTCGATGACTGCGATGGGCGGCACGCTGCGGCTGGAGAGCGAGGGCCGGGGCATGGGCGCGGTCGCCATCCTGACGCTCCGCGCCGCGACGGCGGATGGCGCGGCATGAGCCCAAGGTTCCCTGTCTGAATTCCAAGACGGATGGCGGTTGTTCGGACACGTGCTGTTGCAGACCGGCAACGTAACAGAACGGTTATGCAAATGCCGCCATTCTGTCATTCGGCCAACCTAGCCCGCCCGCTTGGGCGCTCCCCGGGAGCGCGTGGGGGATGTGGTGATGAAGACTGTTGCATTGATGGCGGGCGTGTCCGCGCTCGGCCTGTTCGCGGTGCCGGCGGCGGCGCAGAGCGGCGATGCGGCGCACGACACCGCGACCGCGCAGGAAGCGGCGCAGGCCGGCGTACAGACCGATGCCGATATCGTCGTCGTCGGCACCGCACAGGGCGAGAAGAAGGCGATCGAGACCAAGCGCCGCGCCGACAATTTCGTCGAAGCGCTCTACGCCAACGATGTCGGCAAACTGCCCGACCAGAACGTCGCCGAGGCGGTGCGCCGCCTGCCCGGACTGTCGGTCGCCAACGACCAGGGCGAAGGCCGCTACGTCATCATCCGCGGCATCAACCCCAATCTCGTCAACGTCGTGCTCAATGGCCTGACGTTGCCGGCGCCCGAGCCCGACGGCCGTCAGGTCAAGCTCGACGACATCCCTTCGGCGCTGATCAACTCGATCGTCGTCACCAAGTCGCTGACCGCGGATCAGGACGCCAATGCGATCGGTGGTGAGGTCAACATCCGCACGCTGACCGCGTTCGACCGCAACAAGCCGCTCTTCGCCGATGCGCGCATCCAATATGGCGCCTATCACCTCAACGGCGGCCATCCGTGGGAGGGCGACGCGCAGGTCGGCGGCCTGTTCGGCCCGGACGGCCAGTTCGGCGCGGTGCTGTCGGTCAATTATTCGAAGCGGCCGATCGAATCGGAGAATTTTCAGGGCTCGACGAGCTGGCGAGTGCCGGCATCGTCGACCGGCGCCAACCAGAGCTACGTTCTGCCGGACCAGCTCGGCCTGCGCGATTACAATCTGACCCGCACCCGCAAGGGCGTCGTCCTCAATCTCGACTGGCGGCCGAGCGATGCGGTCAAGCTGTTCCTGCGCGGCACCTTGTCGCGGTTCGACGACAATGAGACGCGCGACCAGTTCATCATCGACAATCAGTCTGCCTTCACCAATCAGACCGCGACCACCGGCACCTTCCGCGGTCGCGGCAGCGTCCGCGTCCGCCGCCGGCAGGAGACGGACAACACCAAGTCGGTGCAGGGCGGCGGCAGCTTCGCGTTCGGTGGCGACGCGACGCTCGATCTCGCCGGCGGCTGGACCCGCGCGCAGAAGCGCGACCCGCTGCGTTCCGAATATAATTTCCGGACCGGCGGCAGCGCGCTGACCGTCAATTACGACGTGTCCGACACGCCCTATGTCTTCACGCCGACGGTGCAGCCCAACGCCAACCAGAGCGCCTATGGCTTCAACAGCGTCAATTACGAGACGCGCAATGCGGTGGAAACCTTGTGGCAGGGGCGCGCCGACCTCACCGTGCCGCTGAGCCTCGGCAGCGACAGCAGCATCAAAATCGGTGCGAAATATCTCGACCGCCACAAGACCAATGCGCGCGACGTGCTCAATTACGGTCTCACCACCGGCCGCAGCTTCACGCTCGCCAACGTCTCCTATCTCGGCGACACCAGCTTCTACGACGGTGCCTATCCCTTTCCGGTGCGGGTCGGCTACGATCGTGCGCAGGCGTTCCTCGCCGCCAATCCCGGCACGATCGCGGTCAACGTCGGGTCGAGCCGCACCAACAGTCTCGCCAACGACTATGACGTGCGCGAGAGCATCGCGGCGGGCTATGCGATGGCCACGCTCCATCTCGGCACGCTGACACTGGTGCCCGGCGTCCGCGTCGAGAACACCCGCGACCGGACCAAGGGCAAGCTCATCACCGCCGCCTCGGCGCTGAACGCCGATTACAACGCCTTCGGCCGCAAGAGCTACACCGACGTCTTTCCGGGCCTCAACGCCAAATGGGAGGTGGCGAACGGCCTGATCGTCCGCGGTGCCGCGACCACCGCGATCGGCCGCCCGAACTACCCCGATCTGTCGCCCTATGTCGCGGTCGACACGACCACCTCGCCGACGACGGTCACGCTCGGCAATCCCGACCTCAAGCCCTACAAGGCGGTCAATCTCGACGGCGCGGTCGAATATTATTTGCCGGGGCAGGGGCTTCTGTCGGTCGGCTATTTCTACAAACATATCGACGATCCGATCTACACGGGCACGCGGATCAGCCAGTCGGGCACCTATGCCGGCCAGGCGTTGACCGGCGTCAACCTCGTCCAGCCGCTCAATCTCGACAAGGCCGAGGTGCAGGGCATCGAGGCGAACGCGCAGGTCCGCTTCACCTTCCTGCCGGGTGCGCTCGACGGCTTCGGCTTCGCGGTCAATTACGCGCATATCACCGGTCATGGCAGCGGCACCGTTCCCGGCCAGCCGCCGCGCACCGGCGACCTGCCGTTGTTCCTCCAGTCGCGCGACGTCGGCACCGCGCAAATCTTCTACGAGAAATACGGCGTCGCGATCCGCGCCGCTTATTCCTATCGCTCGCCCTATCTTGATACGATCGGCACCAGTGCGGCGACCGACCAATATACCGACAGCAACGGCCAGCTCGACGTCAACCTCAGCTATGAAGTGACGCCGCAGCTCACCTTCTTCGGTCAGGCGCTCAACCTCACCGATGCGGCGTGGCGTCGCTATATCGGATCGAAGCCGCAATTGATCGAGCGCGAACGCTATGGCTACAGCTTCCGCTGGGGCGCCCAGCTGCACTTCTAGGCGACGAGGGAAGGTGCTGCGACAGGTGCAGCACCCGACGGGTGGCGATCGCTGCCTCAGGAGAGGACAAGACATGAAACGCCTGCTCATCGCCACGCTGATCGCCGGTATGGCCACTCCCGTCGCGGCACGCGAGCCTGCCGCTCCGGCGGGCCTCACGCTCGACCGCGTCGTGCTGCTGATGCGCCACGGCGTCCGCCCGCCGACCAAGTCGCCGCCGCTGCCCGCGGGCAGTGCGCGCGACGCATGGCCGCAATGGCCGGTCGCACCCGGCTATCTCACGCCGCACGGCCGCGCCGCGCTGGTCCAAGTCGCCCGCTACGACCGCACTACCTGGACCGCCGCCGGCCTGCTGCCGCGCCGGGGCTGCGCGCGCCTCCGCATCGTCGCCGACAGCGACCAACGGACGATCGAGACCGCACGCACCTATGCCGCCGATCTGGCTCCCGGTTGTTCATCGGCGCCCGAGCACAAGCCACAGGACGTCGCCGACCCGCTGTTCTCACCGATCGACGAAGGCGCGGTGCCCTTCGATGCGGAGGAGGCGCGGGCCGCGGTGCTCGCCGCCGCCGGTCCCGCCGGCATCGCCGCCGAGGAACGCCGCCTCGCCCCGCTCCTGACGCGGCTCGACGTCATCCTCTGCGGCAAGCCCACGCCCGGGTGCGGCATCGCCGCCACGCCGACCGGCCTCGCCCCCGCACGACCCGGCAAGCGCCCCAAGCTTACCGGTGCGCTCGATCGCGCCTCGACCGCGGCACAAATTCTCCTGCTCGAATATGCCGACGGCAAACCGATGACCGACGTCGGCTGGGGCCGCGCCACGCCGGCCGACATCGGCCGGCTGTCCGAGCTGCACAGCGCTGAATTCCGGCTGCTCGCGCGTCCGCGCTACGTCGCCAAGGCCAATCTCGCGCTGCTCGCGCCGCTGATCGCCGAGTCGCTCGGCGACGACGGGGCCGCGGCGGTGACGATGATCTCCGGCCACGACACCAATATCGCCAGCCTCGGCGGGCTGCTCGACCTGCATTGGCGCGTCCCGGGTCTTGCCGTCGACGATCCGTCGCCGGGCGGCGCGATCATCTTCGAACGGCTGCGCGATGCCGCCGGGGACCGATACGTGCGCGCACTCTTCCGATCGCAGACGCTCGATCAGATCCGCAGCGCCGCACCGCTTGCGGCGCCCTATGTCGCGGTGCTGCCGATCCCCGACTGCAAGGCGCGTGGCGTCGCCGGCCTGTGCACGCTCGCTGAGTTCCGCGCGGCGTTGCTGCGCTAGCGCCCGGACGCCCTGTCGCCCGGCTTTCGCAGCGTTGCCAGGAAGCGCGGCAGCAGACCGGTCGCGTGCAACGCCGGCAGATAGGCCGCCGACTCGCAGGACGCGCGACTGCGGTCGATATGGTCGCAGCGCGCGATGCCGCCGCCCGCCGATCGCGGCAAGGCGCGGTCGAGTCGCCGCCGCTCGCCGGCGGGCAGCGAATCGCGGAAATCGTCGAGCCGCTGCAACCGCTCGCCCGCGGGCAATGCGGTGAATCGCGCGGGCACCGCCGGCACCGCCGACCCCGCGAGCAACAGGGACCATAGCACAGCCATGTCAGCCTCCATGTTCGCTCCCGGACCGTTACGATAGCACGATCCGGGGCGGCGAACAGGTCAGTCGGCGGCGGCGTTCGCCGGCGGCGTCGCAATCAGCGCCGGCGCGTCCGCGACGAACCGGTCGAGCACGCCGTCGGCGATCTTGATCGGGCCGTCGAACCGGGTCGCGCCGGGAATCGACGGGATCGCTGCCGCCTCGGCCGCCAGCCGCTTGGCGTCGGCGAAATAGCGCATCGCGGCGCCGCTGCCGCGATTCGCCGCATCGAGCCCCGCGGCGGTCAGCTGCAACGCGCGGCCCCAGCGCTGCAAGGCGTCGAGCCACGGCCGCGCCTGCGCGGCGAAGGCGGGATCGACCGTGCCCGAGCGGATGATGTCCGACGCCCCCGCCAGTGCATCGGCGCGCTGCGCGAGTTCGGCGATCGCCGCCTGCCGCACCGCCGCGTCGCCCTCGGCCAGCGTCTCGCGCACGTCGTCGAGCAGCGCCTTGAGCTGCGGCGCCTGCGGCTGCCACGGCTGGCTGCCGAAGGTCGGCGCCATATGCTGCGTGTCGAAGAACAGCAGCAGCGCGGCGGTGGCCTGCGCGTCGCCGCCGGCCAGTTCACGCGCCGCGGCGTGCCAGGTCAGCGTCGGGTCGTAATCCCGGTCGTTCCACGCGAAGGCGGCGACGCCGGTCACCGCAACGCGACTCGGCGCCTCCTGGTTCATCGGGTTGGACAGGATGCCGGTCAGCTCGCCCGATAGCCCCGCCTCGCGCCGGTCATAGGGCGCGAGCAGCAGCCGGCCGGTGGTCTGGGCGTAATCGTTGACCGGATAATTGTCCCACAGCAGCGTCTTGCGGCCGAACGCCTTGGTCGCCGCCTTGGCGTCGGGGATCGAGATCGCGGGCGGCACCACGTCGGTGCCGGTCCATTGCACGACGATGCGCGGATCGAGGTGCTGGCGCAGCGCCGCCTTGTACGGCGTTTCCTTGGCGTCGTAATATTCGGTCGGCACCATGATCAGCGGCCGCGCCTTGGGGTCCTTGGCGGTCAGGTCCTTCTGCACCGTGTTGAGCAATTGGGACTGGGCGACGCCTGCCGCCTGCGCGCCGGAGGGCCCGAAGGCGGCGGTGTCGCGTTCGCAATTCCACTTGGTATATTCGATGTCGTCGAGCGCGACGTAGAAACTGTCGATGCCGATCGCGCGCAATGCGTCGAACTTGCGTTCCAGCGCCCTGGCGTCGGCGGGATCGGAGAAGCAGACGCTGGGGCCGGGCGAGATCGCATAGACGAAGTCGACGTGGTTGCGCCGCGCCGTCGCCGCCAGCGTACCGAGCTCGTTCAGCGTCGCGGCGGGATAGGGCTCACGCCAGCGCGCCCGCGCGAACGGATCGTCCTTGGGGCTGTAGACATAGGTGTTCGCCTTGACGCTGGCGAGGAAGGCGAGATGCTTGGTGCGGTCCGCCATCGTCCACGGCGCGCCGTAGAAGCCCTCGATCGTGCCGCGGATCGGCATCGCCGGATGATCCCGGATCACCAGCGCGGGCAGCGTCTGCCGCCGCGCGAGCTGGCGGAAGGTCTGGGCGGCGTGGAACAGGCCGTCGGCGTCCTGGCCGGCGAGCGTGATCAGGCTGCCCTTATCGCGAGCGAGACTGGCGATCGTATAGCCTTCGGCATGGCCGTCGAGCGTCGTGCCGCTGCGCGCGAGCGCGTCGCGGATCACGCCGGCGTCGCCGGTGCCGAGCACGACATAGGTCCGGTCGAGCGTCTTCGGCACCGCACGCGCACTGGTGATCGTCGCCACCCCGGCGGCGGTCAGGATGCCGCGGACCAGCGCGACCGTCTCGCTCTGCGTCCCGGGTGCGACCACCAGCACCACCGAATCACCGAGCGCCACCGCGCCGTCGCCGAGCGTGATCGACGCGGGCGCGGGGAAGATCGCCGGCAGCGTCGCCGGTTCGGCCGCGCCCGCCGCGCCGGCGAACCCCGCCAGCGTGGCCGCCACTGCCGCATATACGCCGATTCCGCCCTTGCGCCGCGTCATCCTGTGCCTCCGGTATCCAATTGGTATTACGCAGGCTTAGGCAGATGTCGCACCCGCGGCAAGCCGGACGCCGCACCGGCCCCCGTCGAGACACGCTTCGTCACCCTCTTGATCGTATACGCCAGGGCCGCTAATGGCGCGGCAGCATCAAGAGTCGGGACGACGCCCGACACCAACCTGCTCCCGAGCAAGGTGGTGCCTCCATGCAGATGGAGGGATGTGGCCGGACCGGCAACCAACGGGATCACGCCACACGTCGCTTCGTCTCTGGTGCATCGAACCGGAACAAGGACAGCGACGTGACCGACGCCCAGCAATTCGCCAGCGACAATTATGCCGGAATCTGCCCCGAGGCGTGGCAGGCGATGGACCGTGCGAATCGCGGCTCGGCCAGCGCCTACGGCGACGACGACTGGACGCAGCGCGCCTCCGACGCGTTCCGCGACCTGTTCGAGACCGAATGCGAGGTGTTCTTCGCCTTCAACGGCACCGCCGCCAATTCTCTCGCGCTCGCGTCGCTCTGCCAATCCTATCATAGCGTGATCTGCTCGGCGCAGGCGCATGTCGAAACCGACGAATGCGGCGCGCCTGAATTCTTCTCGAACGGCTCGAAACTGCTCGTCGCGCCGACCGAGAGCGGCAAGCTCGATCCGCAGGCGATCCGCAAGCTCGCCACCGGGCGCGCCGATATCCATTTCCCCAAGCCGCGCGTCGTGACGATCACCCAGCCGACCGAGACGGGGCAGGTCTATACCGTCGCCGAGGTGCAGGCGCTGTCGGCGGTGTGCCGCGAACTCGGCTTGCGGCTGCACATGGACGGCGCCCGCTTCGCGCATGCCTGCGCGACGTTGGGATGCAGCCCGGCGGACATCACCTGGCGCGCCGGCGTCGACGTATTGTGCTTCGGCGGCACCAAGAACGGCATGGCGGTCGGCGAGGCGGTGCTGTTCTTCGATCCCGCGCTCGCGCAGGATTTCGACTATCGCTGCAAACAGGCGGGGCAGCTCGCCTCGAAGATGCGCTTCCTGTCGGCGCCCTGGGTCGGCCTGCTGGAAAGCGGCGCCTGGCTGAGCAACGCCGAACACGGCAACGCCTGCGCCGACCGGCTCGCGGCGGCGGTTGCCGATTTGCCCGGCGTCGACCTGATGTTCCCGGTCGAAGCGAATGCCGTTTTCCTCACCGCGCCCGACACGGTGCTCGACGGCCTGCGCGAGCGCGGGTGGCGCTTCTATACCTTCATCGGCGGCGGCGCGCGGTTCATGTTCGCCTGGGATGCCGATCCGGCGCGCGTCGACGCCCTGATCGCCGACCTGCGCGCCGTCGCGGGGGATGCGGGCGCGGACGCCTTCGCCTGCGCGGCTGCCTGAGCCGGATACGACAAGGGCCGGAGCGTCGCCGCTCCGGCCCTTCGTACCGCGACGCTGGTCGCGATTACTTCGAGCGTTCGACCTGTTCGAAGTCGAGCTCGACCGGGGTGGCGCGGCCGAAGATCGACACCGACACCTTGACCTTCGACTTGTCGAAATCGAGTTCCTCGACGATGCCGTTGAAGCTCGCGAACGGCCCTTCGAGCACCTTGACCGCGTCGCCGATCTCGTAATCGACCTTGACCTTGGTCTTCGGCGCCGCGGCGGCCTCTTCCTTGCTGTTGAGCATGCGCGCGGCCTCGGCCTCGCTGATCGCCTGCGGCTTGCCCATGCTGCCGAGGAAGCCGGTCACCTTGGGCGTGTTCTTGACGAGGTGGTAGACGTCGTCGTTCATGTTGAGCTTGGCGAGGACGTAGCCGGGCATGAACTTGCGCTCGACCGCGATCTTCTTGCCGCGGCGGGCCTCGGTCACCGTCTCGGTCGGCACCTCGATCTGCTCGACGAGCTGCTCGAGCCCGAGCCGCGTCGCCTCGGCCATGATCGCGTCGCGGACCTTGCCCTCGAAGCCCGAATAGGCGTGAATGATGTACCAGCGCGCCATTGGAAAACCCTTACTTCGCGAGCTTGAGCAGCGCCTGGACGACCGCGTTGAAGAACGTGTCGACGCCCAGGAAGAACAGCGCGAGGATCGTGGTCATGATGACCACCATCACGCCCGTCATGATCGTCTCGCGCCGGGTCGGCCAGACGACCTTCTTGGTCTCGGCCTGCACCTGACGGATGAATTCGATGGGGGTCGTCTTCGCCACTGTTTTTTCTCAAAACCCGCTGGAATCACGAAAATCCGTGTCGCTGAAGACATAAGGCCGCTGCCGCTTCCCTCATGTGGGGAACCGGCGTGGCCCGTCCTCAGCTGTCGGATGGCCTGCGCAGATAGCCGCGCGGGCCGGTAAAGGCAAGTCCGCCGGGAGGCGCCGCGCCGGCGCGCCCGCGGCGCAACTCAATGACCGTAGGTCTTGATCCCGCGCCGGCGCAGCTTCTCGCGCTTGCGCTTGCGCAAATATACGATCAGCGTCGGTATGCCGATCAGCAGCAACACGCCGATAATGGCATAAACCAGCGTAAATCGAGTAGCCTCATCCATGCCCGCTTTATAGCAGGCCGAATGTCGGCGTCACCGCCAATATGACAAAAAATTCATTGCGTTCGGTCAAGGTCCGGCCGGCGCGTCGCAGGCGGGACTGGCAGGAGTGCACGGACTCGAACCGTGGGCCCTCGGTTTTGGAGACCGATGCTCTACCAACTGAGCTACACTCCTGCAGCGTCGCGCCCTCTACCGCCTTGCGAAAAAAAGGGCAAGACGGTCCTGTGCGATCGTCATCGCACGGGTGACGGGCGGTAGCGATCTCATTATGGGGCAGTAACGAAACAGGCACGGGAGACGGCGGTTGGCGAAGATCATGGCGACGGGTGCGGCACTGGCGCTCGCATGTCTGCCTGCGGTCGGAATCGCCGCCGATCCGGTCGCGGTGCCCGAGCTCGGCCCCAATCTCGAACGCTTCACTTATCCCTGGCCGGTGCAGACGATGACCTTCGACATCGTCGGCCAGCCCGCGACGATGGCCTTCATGGACATCGCCCCGGCGCGGCCGAACGGCCGCAGCGTGGTGCTGCTGCACGGCAAGAACTTCTGCGGCGCGACGTGGGAAAGCAGCGCGCGGGCGCTCGCCAATGCCGGCTATCGCGTCCTCGTTCCCGACCAGATCGGCTTCTGCAAATCGGCCAAGCCGCGCGCCGCCCAATATAGTTTCGAGATGCTCGCGTCCTTCACCCGCCGGCTGATGGAGGCGCGCGGCATCGGCCGTGCGGCGATCGTCGGTCATTCCTTCGGCGGCATGCTCGCGATGCGCTTCGCCATCCTGTACCCGGAGGCGGTCGAGCGGCTGGTGCTGGTCAATCCGCTCGGCCTGAAGGACCGGTCGGAAGAGGGGTTGCCGTACGTCGACGTCGACACGCTTTGGGCGGGAGAGCGCAAGGCGAGCTATGCGTCGATCAAGGCCTATCAGCAGCAGAATTACTATCACGGCACCTGGAAGCCGGCCTATGATCGCTGGGTGTGGATGCTGGCGGGCATGTATCAGGGGGCGGGGCGCGACGCGGTGGCGCTCGCCCAGGCCAAGACCAGCGAGATGATCAAGACGCAGCCGGTCGCGCACGAGCTGTACCGTCTGAAGCCGCCGACGACGCTGCTCATCGGCACGCTCGACCGGACCGCCTTCGGCCGGGCGCAGACGCCGCCCAACCTGCGCCAGTTCCTCGAGGCGATTCCGATCGTCGCCAAGAAGGCGGTGACGCAGATGCCCAATGCGACGCTCGTCCCGCTCGACGGGCTCGGCCATTCGCCGCAGGTCGAGGATCCGGCGCGATTCGAAAAGGTGTTGCTGGCGACGCTCGCCGCGCGGCGCTAGGCCGCCCGCTCGGGGGACGGGCGCCCCGTTGACCCGCGGCGCGACTCTGCGTATAGGCCCGCCCCGTCCGTCGGAGCGATCCGTCGGACATGCTTGAACATTGCTGGATGCAAAGTTGTGGGGCCGGGGTGGTGCATGCGCCGCCATCCGTCCCTTTTTGTATTCCGAAGTGCTGTGAAGGCTCCAGCAAAGTAACCCACATACGAGGTGAAGGCTTCATGCCGACGATCAACCAGCTGGTCCGCAAGGGCCGCGACCCGCAGAAGGCCAAGTCGAAGGTTCCTGCGATGGAGCAGAACCCGCAGAAGCGCGGCGTCTGCACCCGCGTCTACACGACGACCCCGAAGAAGCCGAACTCGGCGCTGCGCAAGGTGGCCAAGGTCCGCCTGACCAACAGCCGCGAAGTCATCAGCTACATTCCGGGCGAAGGCCACAACCTTCAGGAGCACTCGGTGGTCCTGATCCGCGGCGGCCGTGTGCGCGATCTTCCCGGCGTCCGCTACCACGTCCTGCGCGGCGTGCTCGATACGCAGGGTGTCAAGGATCGCCGTCAGTCCCGCTCCAAGTACGGCGCCAAGCGTCCGAAGTAAGCCGGATGTCCCTTCTGCGGGATCATCCACCAGGCTGAAGTTAGAAAGGTTTTTGAAATGGCACGTCGTCGTCGTCCCGAAAAGCGGGTCATCCTGCCTGATCCCAAGTTCGGGGATGAGGTTCTCTCGAAGTTCATGAATTCGGTCATGCTCGACGGCAAGAAGTCCGTCGCGGAACTGATCGTCTACGGTGCGCTCGAAACCGTCGAAAGCCGCGCGAAGCGCGAGCCGATCGGCGTGTTCCATGACGCGCTCAACAATATCAAGCCGGGCATCGAGGTGCGTTCGCGCCGCGTCGGCGGTGCGACCTATCAGGTCCCCGTCGAGGTCCGTCCGGAACGCGCCCAGGCGCTGGCCATCCGCTGGCTGATCGCCGCCGCCCGTGCGCGCAGCGAGAACACCATGTCGGCGCGCCTGTCGGGCGAGCTGATGGATGCCGCCAACAACCGCGGCAACGCGGTGAAGAAGCGCGAAGACACGCACCGTATGGCCGAAGCCAACCGCGCCTTCAGCCACTACCGCTGGTAAGGCTTGGAAGCCTCGACCTTCTAACCTATATCGTGGGGAGCCGGCGGAAGCTGCGCTCCCCACATCTCTAAGGAAACCACGATCATGGCCCGCAGCCATCCGCTCGATCGCTATCGCAACATCGGCATCATGGCGCACATCGACGCCGGCAAGACGACCACGACCGAGCGCATCCTCTATTACACCGGCAAGTCCTACAAGATCGGCGAAGTGCACGAAGGCACCGCGACGATGGACTGGATGGAGCAGGAGCAGGAGCGCGGGATCACGATCACGTCCGCCGCGACCACGTGCTTCTGGTCGGCTGACGAGGGCAAGGGTGCGGAACACCGCATCAACATCATCGATACCCCGGGCCACGTCGACTTCACGATCGAGGTCGAGCGTTCGCTGCGCGTGCTCGACGGTGCGGTCGCCTGCTTCGACGGCGTCGCCGGCGTCGAGCCGCAGTCCGAGACCGTGTGGCGTCAGGCCGACAAGTACGGCGTGCCGCGCATGTGCTTCGTCAACAAGCTCGACCGCACCGGTGCCGATTTCTATTTCTGCGTCGATTCGATCATCGAGCGTCTCGGCGCGCGTCCGGCCGTCCTGTACCTGCCGATCGGCATGGAAGGCGGCTTCAAGGGCCTCGTCGACCTGGTGAACAACCGCGCGATCATCTGGCTCGAAGAGAGCCTGGGCGCGAAGTTCGAATATCAGGACATCCCTGCGGACATGGCCGAGAAGGCCGCCAAGTATCGCAGCGAGCTGATCGAGATGGCGGTCGAGCAGGACGATGCGCTGATGGAGGCGTATCTCGAGGGCAACGAGCCGTCGGTCGCCGACCTCAAGATGCTGATCCGCAAGGGCACGCTCGGCATGGCATTCGTGCCGGTCGTCTGCGGCTCGGCGTTCAAGAACAAGGGCGTGCAGCCGCTGCTCGATGCGGTCGTCGACTATCTGCCGTCGCCGCTCGACGTTCCGGCGATCAAGGGCGTGAAGCTCGACGGCGAGACGCCGGACGAGCGTCCGTCGGACGACACCGCGCCGTTCTCGGCGCTGGCGTTCAAGATCATGAACGATCCGTTCGTCGGCACGCTGACCTTCGCGCGCATCTATTCGGGCAAACTCGAGGCGGCGTCGCAGGTGACCAACTCGGTCAAGGACAAGAAGGAAAAGGTCGGCCGCATGCTGCTCATGCATGCGAACGACCGCGAGGACATCCAGGTGGCCTATGCCGGCGACATCGTCGCGCTGGCGGGTCTCAAGGATACCACGACCGGTGACACGCTCTGCGCGATCAACGCCCCGATCATCCTCGAGCGGATGGAATTCCCCGAGCCCGTGATCGAGCTGTCGGTGGAGCCGAAGACCAAGGCCGACCAGGAGAAGATGGGCGTCGCGCTCAATCGTCTCGCGCGCGAGGATCCGTCGTTCCGCGTCTCGTCGGACGCCGAATCGGGCCAGACGATCATCAAGGGGATGGGCGAGCTCCACCTCGAGATCCTCGTCGACCGCATGAAGCGCGAGTTCAAGGTCGAGGCCAACGTCGGCGCGCCGCAGGTGGCCTATCGCGAATATCTCGCGAAGAAGGTCGACATCGACTACACCCACAAGAAGCAGTCGGGTGGTTCGGGTCAGTTCGGTCGCGTCAAGCTGACGGTCGTCCCCGGCGAGCGTGGCTCGGGCTTCCAGTTCTTCGACGAGGTCAAGGGCGGCAACATCCCGAAGGAGTATATCCCCTCCGTTGAGAAGGGCATGCGCGAGACCGCCGAGACGGGTTCGCTGATCGGCTTCCCGATCATCGACTTCGAGGTCCATCTGTACGACGGCGCCTACCATGACGTCGACTCGTCGGCGCTGGCGTTCGAGATCTGCGCGCGCGGCGCGATGCGTGAAGCGGCCCAGAAGGCCGGCATCAAGCTGCTCGAGCCGATCATGAAGGTCGAGGTCGTCACCCCCGAGGATTATCTCGGCGACGTCATCGGCGACATGAACAGCCGTCGTGGCCAGATCCAGGGCACCGACAGCCGCGGCAACGCGCAGACGGTCGAGGCGATGGTGCCGCTGGCCAACATGTTCGGCTACGTGAACCAGCTCCGCTCGTTCACCCAGGGCCGTGCGCAGTACAGCATGCAGTTCTCGCACTACGACGAGGTCCCGACCAACGTCGCCGACGAGATCAAGGCGAAGATGGCCTGAGGCGCACGGGGCCAGGGCGACCTGGCCCCGGGATGCCGAAAGGCCTGCCACCCGCGCCTGATGCCGGCGGTCGCCGGACTTAGGCTGCGGGCAGGGGCTGGCGTTACCAATCATCTACCGCTAAAGGGCCGCGTTCGCGTGGCCCCGGCGGCACCGAATTCGAATCAGAAGGTAGGAAAATGGCTAAGGCAAAATTCGAGCGGAACAAGCCGCATCTCAACATCGGTACCATCGGCCACGTCGACCATGGCAAGACGTCGCTGACCGCCGCGATCACCAAGGTGCTGGCAGAGACGACCGGCGGCACCGCCGTCGACTTCGCGAACATCGACAAGGCGCCGGAAGAGCGCGAGCGCGGCATCACCATCTCGACCGCGCACGTCGAGTATGAGACGCCGAACCGCCACTATGCGCACGTCGATTGCCCGGGCCACGCCGACTATGTGAAGAACATGATCACCGGCGCCGCGCAGATGGACGGCGCGATCCTGGTCGTGTCGGCCACCGACGGCCCAATGCCGCAGACCCGCGAGCACATCCTGCTCGCCCGTCAGGTCGGCGTGCCGGCGATGGTCGTGTTCATGAACAAGGTCGATCTGGTCGACGACGAGGAAATCCTCGAGCTGGTCGAGCTGGAAATCCGCGAGCTGCTCAGCTCGTACGAATTCCCGGGCGACGACATCCCCATCATCAAGGGTTCGGCGACCTGCGCGCTGTCGGGTTCGAACGACACGTTCGGCAAGGACGCCGTGCTCGAGCTGATGAAGCAGGTCGACGAGTACATCCCGCAGCCGGAGCGTCCGCTCGACAAGCCGTTCATGATGCCGATCGAGGACGTGTTCTCGATCTCGGGTCGCGGTACGGTCGTCACGGGCCGCGTCGAGACCGGCATCGTCAAGGTCGGTGAGGAAGTCGAGATCGTCGGTATCCACCCGACCGTCCGCAAGACCACCGTCACCGGCGTCGAGATGTTCCGCAAGCTGCTCGACCAGGGCCAGGCCGGCGACAACGTCGGTGCGCTGATCCGCGGTGTTGCGCGCGACGAAGTCGAGCGTGGCCAGGTGCTCTGCAAGCCCGGCTCGATCAAGCCGCACACCGACTTCCAGTCGGAAGTGTACGTGCTGTCGAAGGAAGAGGGTGGCCGTCACACGCCGTTCTTCGCCAACTATCGTCCGCAGTTCTACTTCCGCACGACGGACGTGACCGGCACCGTCGAGCTGCCCGAGGGCACCGAGATGGTCATGCCCGGCGACAACATCTCGCTCGGCATCAAGCTGATCGCGCCGATCGCCATGGACGTCGGCCAGCGCTTCACCATCCGTGAGGGCGGTCGTACCGTCGGCGCGGGCGTCGTGAGCGAAATCGCCAAGTAAGATTCGGACCGGCGCCACGGCGCCGGCCCGATCGAAAAACAGCGGCCCGGCACTCCCAAAAAGGAGTGTCGGGCTGTTGCTATTTAATGAGGGCTCCTTTAAGGGCGCTCCTCCAAGTTTTACTGAGTTACGGCTCTTTCTCGTCGTCGCGCTGCATCCGTCATAACGGGCAGCCGATCTCATCCCGCCGGTCCAGCACCAGCGGCACGAGTCCTCCGCCAACCGGCGGTGGAGACGGCCGGGGTCGTGCTCCTTCGCATCGGTAGGGATCATGGACAGCAATATCCGCATTCGCCTCAAGGCGTTCGATCATCGTGTGCTCGACCAGGCGACCGGCGACATCGCCGACACCGCGCGCCGCACCGGCGCGCTCATCCGCGGCCCGATTCCGCTGCCGACCCGCATCGAGAAGTTCACCGTCAACCGCGGTCCGCACATCGACAAGAAGTCGCGCGAGCAGTTCGAGGTCCGCACCTACAAGCGCATGCTCGACATCGTGCAGCCGACCCCGCAGACCGTGGACGCGCTGATGAAGCTCGACCTCGCCGCAGGCGTTGACGTCGAGATCAAGCTGGCGTAATGGCCCGCATCCCGCGGTCGACGTGAGTCCCGCGGGTTTGCTGTTTTCCGCCCAGGCGGAGCAGCGGTTCGGGACCTTCGCCACGGCGGAGTACCTGACAGACACGAGATACCGCCGGCCGCTTCGGTTGCCGGGCCAGCGTCTCCCGTCATGTTCCCGGCAACGGGGGCGACCAGCCCGGGACGGGGCGACGTACATACAATCGGGCTGGATGGCACCTTTAGCGAGGTGCCGCACGCACGTACGGGAATGGTCCCGGGCGTGCCTCTGTAATGGAGTGATGGATCATGCGCACTGGCGTGATCGCGAAGAAAATGGGTATGACCCGCCTGTTCCAGGATGATGGCCGCCACGTGCCGGTCACCGTCCTGCAGCTCGAAGGCCTCCAGGTCATTGCCCGTCGCGAACAAGATCGTGATGGCTACACTGCCGTTCAGCTCGGTGCTGGCGTCGCAAAAGCCAAGAATGTCGCCAAGCCGCAGCGCGGCCACTTCGGCAAGGCCGAGGTCGAGCCCAAGGCGGTCGTCGCCGAATTCCGCGTCAGCGAGGACAATCTCCTCGACGTCGGTGCGGAAATCTCGGCCGAGCATTTCGTTGCCGGTCAGCTGGTCGATATCCAGGGTCGTACCCAGGGTAAGGGCTTCGCCGGCGGCATGAAGCGCTGGAACTTCAAGGGTCTGCGCGCGACGCACGGCGTTTCGGTCTCGCATCGTTCGCTCGGTTCGACCGGTCAGCGCCAGGATCCGGGCAAGGTCTTCAAGAACAAGAAGATGGCCGGCCACATGGGCGACCGCAACCGCACGCAGCAGAACCTCGAGATCGTCGGTACCGACGCCGAGCGCGGCCTCATCTTCGTCAAGGGCTCGGTGCCCGGTTCGAAGGGCGGCTGGCTGTTCGTGAAGGACGCGGTCAAGGTCAAGGCGCATGCCGAGGCTCCCTATCCCGCCAGCCTGAAGCAGGCTGCCAACAGCAACACCGCAGCCGACACGCCCGCAGAGACGAGCGCGCCGGAAGCTACCGACGGCCAGGAGGGCTGAACGTGAAGGTCAAGGTTCAATCCTTCGCCGGCACCGCTGCGGCGGACGTCGAGCTCAACGACGAGGTCTTCGGCCTCGATCCGCGCGCCGACATCCTGCACCGCGTGGTCACCTGGCAGCTCGAGAAGCGTCGCGAGACGGCTCGTGGCACCCGCGAGCGTGCGGACGTCGCGCGCACCGGCAAGAAGTTCGGTCGCCAGAAGGGCGGCGGTACCGCCCGTCACGGCGATCGCCGCGCTCCCGTCTTCATCGGCGGTGGTAAGGCTCACGGCGCCCGCGTCCGTGACTTCAACCCCGGTCTGAACAAGAAGATTCGCGCCCTCGGTCTGAAGATGGCCCTCTCGAGCCATGCCAAGGCCGGCTCGCTGATCGTCATGGACAGCATCGCGGTCGAGAACAACAAGACCAAGACGCTGGTCGGCGATCTCGCCAAGCTCGGCTTCGGCAAGTCGGCGCTGGTCATCGACGGCGACGCCGTCGAGACGAGCTTCGCGCTCGCCGCGGGCAACCTGCACGGCATCAACGTGCTGCCGTCCGCCGGTGCCAACGTCTATGACATCCTGAAGGCTGACACGCTGGTGCTGACCCGCGCGGCGGTCGAGAAGCTGGAGGCTCGCTTCAATGGCTAAGCAGCAGAAGGCCGTCGACAACCGTCACTATGACGTGATCGTCGCGCCGCACATCACCGAAAAGGCGACCTTGCTCTCCGAGCATAACGCCGTCGTGTTCAAGGTCGCGAACGACGCGACCAAGCCCGAGATCAAGGCTGCCGTCGAGGCTCTCTTCGACGTCACCGTGACCGGCGTGAACACGATCGTCCAGAAGGGCAAGACCAAGAAGTGGAAGGGCGCTCCTTACCAGCGCTCGGACATGAAGAAGGCCATTGTCACCCTGAAGGACGGCCAGTCCATCGACGTGACGACGGGGATCTAAGGGTCATGGCACTCAAGCATTACAACCCGACGAGCCCGGCCCGCCGCGGCCTGATCCTCGTCGACAAATCCGCGCTCTACAAGGGCAAGCCGGTCAAGGCGCTTACCGAAGGCAAGCGCAAGACCGGTGGTCGCAACAACAAGGGTCATGTGACGTCGCGCGGCATCGCCGGCGGTCACAAGCAGAAGTATCGCTACGTCGACTTCAAGCGTCGCAAGTGGGACGTCGAGGGCACGGTCGAGCGTCTGGAATATGACCCCAACCGCACCGCGTTCATCGCGCTGGTGAAGTATGCCGACGAAGAGCTGGCCTACATCATCGCGCCGCAGCGGCTGGCGCCGGGCGACAAGGTCCTCGCGGCCAAGAAGACCGACACCAAGCCGGGCAACGCCATGGAGCTGGGCCAGGTGCCCGTCGGCACCATCGTCCACAACGTGGAAATGAAGCCGGGCAAGGGTGGTCAGATCGCCCGTTCGGCCGGCACCTATGTGCAGGTCGTCGGTCGTGACCGCGGCATGGTCATCGTCCGCCTCAACTCGGGCGAGCAGCGCTACATCCGTGGCGAGTGCATGGCGACGGTCGGTGCGGTGTCGAACCCGGACAACCAGAACCAGAACCTCGGCAAGGCCGGGCGTTCTCGCTGGATGGGCAAGCGTCCGCTGACCCGCGGCGTCGCCAAGAACCCGGTCGACCATCCGCACGGCGGTGGCGAAGGCCGGACCTCGGGCGGCCGTCATCCGGTTACGCCCTGGGGCAAGCCGACCAAGGGTGCTCGCACCCGTCACAATAAGTCGACCGACAAGATGATCATCCGGTCGCGTCATTCGACTAAGAGGAAGGGCTAACCATGGCTCGTTCAGTCTGGAAGGGCCCGTTCGTCGAACTGAGCCTTCTGAAGAAGGCGGAAACCGCGCAGGATGCCGGTGGCCGCGCGCCGATCAAGACCTGGTCGCGTCGTTCCACCATCCTGCCGTCGTTCGTCGGCCTCACGTTCAACGTCTACAACGGCCGCAAGTTCGTGCCGGTGTCGGTCAATGAAGACATGGTCGGCATGAAGCTGGGTGAGTTCGCGCCGACGCGCTACTTCCCGGGTCACGCCGCTGACAAGAAGGGCAAGCGCTGATGAGCAAGCCTGTATCCCCCCGCAAGGTCGGCGAGAAGGAAGCGCTTGCCGTCGCGACGCAGATCCGTGGTTCGGCGCAGAAGCTGAACCTGGTCGCGGCGCTGATCCGCAACAAGCCGGTCGGCGATGCGATGAGCATCCTTCAGTTCTCGACCAAGGCGATGGCGATCGACGCGCGCAAGGTGCTGGCCTCGGCCATCGCCAACGCCGAGAACAACCACAACCTCGACGTCGACGCGCTCGTCGTCGCCGAGGCCTCGGTCGGCAAGTCGATCACCATGAAGCGCTTCGCGACCCGCGGCCGTGGCAAGTCCACCCGCATCCTGAAGCCGTTCAGCCGTCTGCGCATCGTCGTGCGCGAGCAGGAAGAAGCATAATGGGTCACAAGAGCAACCCCATCGGCATGCGGCTCCAGATCAACCGGACCTGGGACAGCCGCTGGTTCGCCGAAGGCCATGATTATGGCCAGCTGCTGCTGGAGGATCTGAAGATCCGCGCCTTCATCATGAAGACGCTGCCGCAGGCCGCCATCTCCAAGGTCGTCATCGAGCGTCCGGCCAAGCTGTGCCGCATCTCGATCTTCGCTGCCCGTCCCGGTGTGATCATCGGCAAGAAGGGCTCGGACATCGAGAAGCTGCGCAAGACGATCGGCGCGATGACCAAGTCCGACGTGTCGCTGAACATCGTTGAGATCCGCAAGCCGGAGATCGACGCCAAGCTCGTCGCACAGGGTATCGCCGACCAGCTCGAGCGTCGTATCGCCTTCCGCCGCGCCATGAAGCGTGCGGTGCAGTCGGCGATGCGCCTGGGTGCCGACGGCATCCGCGTCGCTTGCGGCGGCCGTCTCGGCGGCGCCGAGATCGCGCGTTCGGAGAGCTATCGCGAAGGTCGGGTTCCGCTGCACACGCTGCGCGCGAACATCGATTATGCCGAGGCCCAGGCCCACACGTCCTACGGCGTGTGCGGCGTGAAGGTCTGGGTCTTCAAGGGCGAGATCCTCGGCCATGACCCGATGGCGCAGGACCGGCTGATGATGGAGGCTCAGACCTCCGGCGTCCGCCCGGCCCGCGACGACCGTCGTTAAGGACTGACACGACATGTTGCAGCCAAAGCGCACCAAATTCCGCAAGGCCTTCAAGGGCCGCATCCATGGCGACGCCAAGGGTGGCACCAGCCTCAACTTCGGGTCGTACGGCCTGAAGGCGATGGAGCCGGACCGGATCACCGCACGCCAGATCGAGGCGGCCCGCCGCGCGATCACGCGTCACATCAAGCGCCAGGGGCGTTTGTGGATCCGCATCTTCCCGGACGTCCCCGTCTCGTCGAAGCCGGCCGAAGTCCGCATGGGCTCGGGCAAGGGTTCGCCCGAATTCTGGGCCGCCCGCGTCAAGCCGGGCCGGATCCTGTTCGAGCTCGACGGCGTCGAAGGCAAGATCGCCGCTGAGGCGTTCGAGCGCGCCGCGATGAAGCTCCCGATCAAAGTCAAGGTCGTCGCCCGCCTGGGTGACACCAGCCACCTCGGAGGCGAGTGATAATGGCCAAGTCCGATTTTCTTAGCCAGAGCGACGATCAGCTGTCCGAGAGCCTCGGCCAGCTGAAGCGCGAGCAGTTCAACCTCCGCTTCCAGGCGGCGACGAACCAGCTCGAGAAGCCGAGCCGCGTCAAGGAAGTCCGTCGCGACATCGCGCGGATCAAGACCCTCCAGGCGCAGCGCACCAGCGCCGCGGCTGCCAAGTAAGGAACATCAGATGCCGAAGCGCGTGCTGACCGGACTGATCGTGTCCGACAAGGGCGACAAGACGGTGGTCGTGAACGTGGAGCGCAAGGTCAAGCACCCGCTCTACGGCAAGATCATCCGTCGCTCGAAGAAGTACCACGCCCATGACGAGGCGAACGAGTACAAGCAGGGCGAAACGGTGCGGATCGAAGAGACCGCACCGATCTCCAAGCTGAAGACCTGGAAGGTCGTCGATCGGGTCAACACCCATGCGACGCCCGAGCGGGTCGACGTCGACGCATAACTCACCGCCGGCTTCGGCCGGCGGATGAACAGGGCAGGGCTTGCGTCCTGCCAGCGGAGTGGGTACAGGGCCGCTCCCCCGGTGCAGTCCGCTGCGCCGGGGTCGTTATTTTAGGCGGGGTTGGGTCGGTATCCACCCCATAGACGAGAAGGAAATGGATCGATGATCCAGATGCAATCCAATCTCGACGTCGCTGACAACAGTGGCGCGAAGCGGGTGCAGTGCATCAAGGTGCTGGGCGGCTCGAAGCGTCGTACCGCCACCGTCGGCGACATCATCGTCGTCAGCATCAAGGAAGCACAGCCCCGCGGCAAGGTGAAGAAGGGTGACGTGCATCGCGCCGTCATCGTCCGCACCGCCAAGGACATCCACCGTGCCGATGGCTCGACCATCCGCTTCGACGGCAACGCCGCCGTCCTGGTCAACAAGAACGAGGAGCCGATCGGCACCCGTATCTTCGGCCCGGTCGTGCGCGAGCTGCGTGGCAAGAAGCACATGAAGATCATCTCTCTCGCTCCCGAGGTGCTGTAATGGCCGCCGCGAAGATCAAGAAGGGTGACCAGGTCATCGTCCTGTCCGGCAAGGACAAGGGCAAGACCGGCACCGTGACCCTGGCGATGCCGAAGGACGGCAAGGTCGTCGTCGGCGGCGTCAACGTCGCGACGCGCCACCGCAAGCCGACCCAGGCGAACCCGCAGGGCGGTCTCGAGAAGATCGAGGCGCCGTTGCACATCTCGAAGGTCGCGCACGTGACCGCCGACGGCAAGCCCACCCGCGTCCGCTTCGAGACGCAGGACGGCAAGAAGGTCCGCGTGGCCGTGAAGACGGGGGACAAGATCGATGGCTGATGCAGCCTACAAGCCCCGCATGAAGGGCATCTACGAGGACACGATCGTCAAGGCGATGGTCGAGAAGTTCGGCTATAAGAACGTCAACGAGATCCCCCGGATCGAGAAGATCGTCCTCAACATGGGCGTCGGCGAGGCCACCCAGGACAAGAAGCGCGTCGACCAGGCCGCTTCCGAAATGGAGCTGATCGCCGGGCAGAAGCCCGTGATCACCAAGGCGAAGAAGTCGATCGCGCAGTTCAAGCTGCGCGAGGGCATGCCGATCGGCGTGAAGGTCACCCTTCGCCGCGAGCGCATGTACGAATTCCTCGACCGTTTCATCACGATCGCTCTTCCCCGCGTCCGCGATTTCCGCGGCCTCAATCCGAAGAGCTTCGACGGCCGTGGCAATTACGCCTGCGGCATCAAGGAGCAGATCGTGTTCCCGGAGATCAACTATGACCGCATCGACAAGGTGCGCGGCATGGACGTGATCGTCACCACCACGGCGAAGACCGACGACGAGGCGCGCGAGCTGCTCCGTCTCTTCGGTTTCCCGTTCCCTCAGCCCGAGGCTGAGCAGCAGAAGCAGGCTGCGTGAGCAGCCTCGCTTTCCTGAAGTAAGGAAGAGAGCTTAAGTCCATGGCGAAACTGAGTTCGATCAACAAGAATGAGCGTCGCAAGAAGCTTGTGAAGCAATATGCTCCCAAGCTGGCGAAGCTGAAGGCGATGGCGAATGACCAGAGCCTCGACGAGAGCGAGCGTCTGATCGCTCGCCTCAAGATGGCGGAACTGCCGCGCAACGCGAACCCGACCCGCATCCGCAACCGGTGCGAGATCACGGGCCGCCCGCGCGCTTATTACCGCAAGTTCCGTCTCGCACGCGTGATGCTCCGTGATCTGGCCAATAAGGGCATGATCCCCGGTCTCACCAAGTCGAGCTGGTAAGGATTCATCATGGCAGTGACCGATCCCCTGGGTGATTTGCTCACCCGTATCCGCAACGGCCAGCGCGCGAAGAAGGACTCCGTCCTCTCGCCGGCGTCGAAGCTGCGCATCCGCGTGCTCGACGTGCTGCAGCGCGAAGGCTATATCCGTGGCTACAGCGACGAGCAGATGGGCCCCGCAGCGGGCGTCCGCATCGAGCTGAAGTATTTCGAGGGTCAGCCGGCGATCAAGCATGTCGCCCGCGTCTCGAAGCCCGGCCGCCGCGTCTATTCCGGCTCGCAGGAACTTCCCCGCGTCCGCAACGGCCTCGGCATCACCATCGTCTCGACGCCTCGTGGCGTTCTGTCCGACGCGGAAGCGCGCGAGCAGAATGTCGGCGGCGAAGTGCTCGCGGAGGTCTTCTGATGAGCCGCATTGGTAAGAAGCCGATTGCCTTGCCGGCCGGCGTCACCCCGACGATCAACGACGGCATCATCAGCGTGAAGGGCCCCAAGGGCACCCTCACCATGCCGCTCCGCGACGAGATCAGCTACACGCTCGAGGACGGCGGCATCCAGGTGCAGCCGGCCAACGACACCAAGCGCGCGCGCGCGTTCTGGGGCATGCAGCGGACGATGGTGCAGAACCTGGTCACCGGCGTGACCGACGGCTTCACCAAGAAGCTGCTGATCACCGGCGTCGGCTACCGTGCCGCCGCACAGGGTCGTAACCTCAAGCTGCAGCTCGGCTACAGCCACGACGTCAACATCGACGTGCCGGAAGGCATCGAGGTCAAGACGCCGGACGCGACGACCGTCGAGATCAGCGGTTCCGACAAGCAGAAGGTCGGCCAGCTGGCCGCCGAGATCCGTCAGTGGCGCAAGCCCGAGCCGTACAAGGGCAAGGGCATCAAGTACGACGGCGAGTTCATCTTCCGCAAGGAAGGGAAGAAGAAGTAATGACCAAGGGTCTCTCTCTTTTCGCGAAGCGCCGTCGGCGCAACCGTACCGCGCTGAAGGCACGTTCGGGCACCCGCCCGCGGCTGTCGATCCATCGCTCGGGCAAGCACATGTATGCCCAGGTGATCGACGACGTCGCCGGCAAGACCGTCGCTTCGGCCTCGACGCTGGAGAAGGACGTGCGCGACACGTCCGGCGCCAACATCGCGGCAGCGACCGCCGTCGGCACCCGCGTGGCGGAGGCGGCGAAGGCCGCCGGCGTGACGCAGGTCGTGTTCGATCGTGGCGGCTTCCTGTTCCACGGCCGCGTCAAGGCGCTGGCTGAGGCGGCGCGTGCCGCCGGATTGGAGTTCTAATATGGCTGACGAGAACAACGTGCAGCCCGCAGCGGCTGAAGGCGCTCCCCAGGAGGCCAATTCGGCGCCGCAGGGCGGCCAGCAGGGCGGCTTCGGCGGTCCCGGTGGCGGTCGCGGCGGCCCGCCGCGCGGCGGTCGTGGTGGCGGCGGTGGCCGTGGCCCCGGTGGCCCCGGTGGCAATCGCGGTGGTCGTGACGGCGGTCGCGGTCGCGACAACCGTGGCGGTCGTCCCGGCCAGGATGACGGCGGCGAAGAGCTGATCGAGAAGCTGGTCCATATCAACCGCGTCTCGAAGACGGTGAAGGGCGGCAAGCGCTTCGGTTTCGCCGCACTGGTCGTCGTCGGTGACGGCAAGGGCCGCGTCGGCTTCGGTCACGGCAAGGCGCGCGAAGTGCCGGAAGCCATCTCCAAGGCCACTGCGGCCGCGAAGAAGGCGATGGTCCGCGTCCCGCTGAAGGACGGCCGCACGCTGCATCACGACGGCAACGGTCACTTCGGTGCCGGTCGCGTGACGCTCCGTTCGGCGCCGCAGGGCACCGGCATCATCGCGGGTGGCCCGATGCGCGCCATCTTCGAGAGCCTCGGCGTTGCCGACGTGGTGACCAAGTCGGTCGGCACGTCCAACCCCTACAACATGATCCGCGCCACGTTCGAGGCACTGGGTGAACAGACTTCGCCGAAGTCGGTCGCGCAGCGCCGTGGCAAGAAGATCGCCGACCTGCTCGGCCGCGGTGGTTCGCAGACCGCCGAGGCGGACGCAGCGGCCGTCGTGGAGTAACTGACATGGCGACGATCAAGATCAAGCAGACCGGTTCGCCGATCCGCCGCACCAAGGATCAGCGCGCGACGCTGATCGGCCTCGGCCTCAACAAGATGCACAAGGTCTCGGAGCTGGAAGACAGCCCCGAGGTCCGCGGGATGATCCGCAAGGTTGCACATATGATCGAGGTACAGGGCTGATACGTCGTCCGTCACCCCGGACTTGATCCGGGGTCCCGCTCCTTTCGTTTTGGAAGAAGCGGGACGCCGGCTCTTCGGCCGGGGTGACGGAACGGTGGCGGTCCCGACCTAGTGACAAATACGGGGAAGGGGGCTAAGCGGCCCCCTTCCTTTTTCCATCAGCGCGACAAAAGCGAAAGCGAGTGCATATCATGAAGCTCAACGAACTCCGCGACAACCAGGGTGCCCGCAAGTCCAAGATCCGCGTCGGACGCGGCATCGGTTCGGGCAAGGGCAAGACCGGCGGCCGCGGCCAGAAGGGTCAGAAGAGCCGCGAGGGCGTCAGCATCGCCGGCTTCGAGGGCGGCCAGATGCCGCTCCACATGCGTCTGCCCAAGCGCGGCTTCAACAACATCTTCGCCAAGGATTATGCCGAGGTGAACACCGGCGCGATCCAGAAGGCGATCGACGCGGGCAAGCTGTCGACCGACGGCACGATCGACCAGGCGGCGCTGAAGGCGGCCGGCCTCGTCCGTGGCGGCAAGGACGGCGTCCGTCTGCTTGCCAAGGGTGAGCTGACCACCAAGCTCGCCTTCCACGTCGCCGGTGCGTCGGCGGGTGCGCGCGCGCAGGTCGAGAAGACCGGCGGCTCGCTCGACATCCCGACCATCGTCCCCGCCGCCGAGAAGGCCGCCGCCAAGAAGGGCGTGCAGTACAAGGCGCGCCAGGAAAAGAAGGCGTCGTTCAAGGCGTAATCTTTCGTGTCCCCGCCGCGCGCGGGGACACAAAGCGCCGGACCGATTAGACAAGGCGCACCCAGCGCCTATATGAGCGGCGGGGCGGTTCAAACGCATCCCGCCGTTTTTGTTTCCAGGATACACGCATGGCATCCGCAGCCGATCAGATGGCGCAAAGCATCAGCCTCGCGAAGTTCGCGCAGGCGACCGACCTCAAGAAGCGGTTGTGGTTCACGATCGGCGCGCTGATCGTCTTCCGGCTGCTGAGCTACGTGCCGCTGCCGGGCATCGACCCGACCGCTTTGGGCCTGCTCAGCCAGCGCACCACGGGCGGTGTGCTCGACTTCTTCAACACCTTCTCGGGCGGGTCGCTCAGCCGCATGTCGCTGATCGCGCTCGGCGTGATGCCCTATATCACCGCCTCGATCGTCGTGCAGCTGTCGACCTCGCTGTCGCCGCAGCTCGCCGCGATCAAGAAGGAAGGCGAATCGGGCCGCAAGAAGCTCAACCAATATACTCGCTACGGCACCGTCGCGCTGACCGCGATCCAGGGCTATTTCATCGCCGTCGGGCTCGAGGCGCTGAGCGCGAGCAACGGCCTCGCCGCGGTGATCGAGCCGGGCATGACCTTCCGCGTCGCCGCAGTGGTCTCGCTGATCGGCGGCACGATGTTCCTGATGTGGCTCGGCGAGCAGATCACCAGCCGCGGCATCGGCAACGGCGTCAGCCTCATCATCATGGCCGGCATCGTCGCGCATCTGCCGACCACGCTCGTCAACCTGCTCGAAGGCGGCCGGTCGGGTTCGATCGACGCGGTGCGGCTGATCGGCATCATCATCGCGGTCGTCGCGCTGATCCTGTTCATCTGCTTCATGGAGCGCGCGCAGCGTCGCATCCTGATCCAATATCCCAAGCGCCAGACGCAGCGCGGCATGCAGGCCGACCGCAGCCATCTGCCGCTCAAGATCAACACCGCGGGCGTGATCCCGCCGATCTTCGCGTCGTCGCTGCTGCTGATGCCGCTGACGATCAGCCAGTTCGCGGGCCAGCGCGTCGCCGGCCAATCGAAATGGGGTGACTTCATCATCACCCTCAACCAGTATCTGGCGCACGGCCAGCCGGTGTACATGGCGCTCTACGCCGCCGGCATCATCTTCTTCTCGTTCTTCTACACCGCCGTCGTCTTCAATCCCGAAGAGACCGCAGACAACCTCAAGCGCTATGGCGGGTTCATCCCCGGCATCCGCCCGGGCAAGAACACCGAAAATTACTTCGATTACGTGCTGACCCGCATCACCGTGATCGGCGCGGCCTATCTGACGATCATCTGCCTGTTGCCCGAATATCTGGTGTCGGCGCTGTCGATTCCCTTCTATCTTGGCGGCACCAGCCTGCTGATCGTCGTCAACGTGACGATGGACACGGTGACGCAGATCCAGAGCCATCTGCTCGCGCATCAATATGGCGATCTCATCAAGAAGGCGAAGCTGAAGGGCGGGCGTCTCCGCTAACGTCGGCAAGTCCACGAGCCAAACAGGGAGAGCTCGCGTGAACATCATCCTTCTCGGACCGCCAGGAGCGGGCAAGGGCACCCAGGCGCAGCGGCTGATGGCCACGCGCGGGATGCAGCAATTGTCGACCGGCGACATGCTGCGCGCCGCGGTCAAGGCGGGCACGCCCGTCGGCCAGCAGGCGAAGGCGGTGATGGAGGCGGGCGAGCTCGTCTCGGACGCGATCGTCTCGGCGCTGATCGGCGAGCGGCTCGACCAGGGCGTCGGGGGCGGGGCGATCTTCGACGGCTATCCGCGCACCGCCGCGCAGGCCGTCGCGCTCGACGAATTGCTCGAAGCGCGCGGCCTGACGCTCGACCATGTCATCGAGCTGGAGGTCGACGAGGCCGCGCTGATCGAGCGCGTCGAGGGCCGCTATACCTGTGCCAATTGCGGCGAGGGCTATCACGACCGCTTCAAGCGCCCGAAGGTCGAGGGCGTCTGCGACGTCTGCGGCTCGACCGCGTTCAAGCGCCGCCCCGACGACAATGCCGAGACGGTGCAAACGCGCATGGCCGAATATCGCGCCAAGACCGCGCCGATCCTGCCGATCTATCAGGCGCGCGGACTGGTCGAGCGCGTCAACGGCATGGCCGACATCGATCACGTCTCGCAGGCGATCGCGGCGATCCTCGACGGGTAAGGGGGGCGATGGCCTCGCCTTTCCCTTCTGCCCCTCTCTGTCATCCCCGCGAAGGCGGGGATCCATAACCTCCGACGTCCGCGATTCATCGTGAGGTCCGCGCGTATGGATCCCCGCCTGCGCGGGGATGACGAATGTAGCGCGGCGTCGACATTTCCTGATTTCGACATAACCCGTTACAACCATGACGTTTTTGTCATCTGACGGTCACCGCATCGCTACCACCGCTCCGCTAGACCGTAACCCACGGTCGCAGCGTCGATCGGCAGGTTTGTCGAGATCGGTACCCGTCACTCCCGGGGGTGCCGTAGGGGCCGGCGGAAGGGATGCTTTCCGCCGGCCTTTCCTGTAGTGAGGAAGCGTGAGCAAGACACCGTGAGCCGCAAGATCCTGATCGTCGAGGATGACAGCTCGACCGCCGCCTATCTCGCCAAGGGCCTGTCCGAGGGCGGCTATTCCGTCGAATCGGCGCGCGACGGCCGCGACGGCCTGTTCCTCGCCAGCGAGGGCATCTTCGACCTCATCATCGCCGATCGCATGCTGCCCGGCCTCGACGGCCTCTCGATGGTCAGCGCGATCCGCGCCGCGGGGATCGCGACGCCGGTGCTCGTCCTGTCCGCGCTCGCCGCGGTCGACGATCGCGTAGACGGGCTCAAGGCCGGCGCCGACGACTATCTTTGCAAGCCCTTCTCCTTCGCCGAACTGTCCGCGCGGATCGAGGCCTTGGTCCGCCGCAGCGACCGCGTCGCCACCGAGCCGACGAAGACCAAGCTCGCGGTCGGCGATCTCGAGATCGACCTGCTTGCCCGGCATGTCACCCGCGCCGGCCGCAACATCCCGCTCGGCGCGCGCGAATTCAACCTGCTTGAATTCCTCGCCCGCCATGCCGGACAGGTCGTCACGCGGACGATGATGCTCGAGAAGATCTGGAACTATCATTTCGATCCGGGCTCGAACGTCGTCGACGTCCATATCGGCCGTCTGCGTCGCAAACTCGAGGACGGCTTCGCCTCGCCGATTCTCCACACGGTGCGGGGCGCCGGCTACCGGCTTGCCGCCGATCCCGTCTGATCCGGATTCGCATTTGGTGGGCGGTCGGTTAGGACGGGCCATGCGCCTGTCCGTCACTGCCCGCATCGCCCTGTTGTCGATCGCGCTCGCGCTGATCTCCAACCTCGTGCTCGTCGGCTTCGTCTGGCGGCAGACCGACGCCGCGGTGGTCGGCACCGTCCGGCGCGAGACGATCGAACAGTCGGACGCGATGCGCGCGATCTACCGCGCCGACGGACTCGCCGCGGTGATCGAGGCGATCGAACACGCCCGCGTCGCCGGCGACACCGCCCTGCTGCTCGCGGTGCTCGACGGCAATGGCAATCGCGTCGCCGGCTACGCCCCCGCGCACGTCGGCATCCCGCTCGTCCCCAGCCAGTTCCGCATCGCCGACTTCGACACCAGCGAGGCGACCAACGACATCGGCTATACGCTGCGTCCGATCGGCGACCACTGGCTGCTGACCGGCCGCCGCCTCGATCTGGTCGAGGCGGAGCGCAATGCGATCGAGGGCGCGCTCGCGGTCGCGGTGCTGCTGTCGCTGATCCTCGGCGTCGGTGCCGGGCTGGTGCTCGCGCGCTACGTCGGTCTGCGCCTCAACCGCATCGCCGCGGTGATCGGGGCGGCGGGGGAGGGCGATCTTTCCCGCCGCGTGCCGGTCGCACCGGCGCGACGCGACGCGTTC
Source organism: Sphingomonas sp. 2SG (assembly GCF_005503285.1). Taxonomy (NCBI): domain Bacteria; kingdom Pseudomonadati; phylum Pseudomonadota; class Alphaproteobacteria; order Sphingomonadales; family Sphingomonadaceae; genus Sphingomonas; species Sphingomonas sp. 2SG. The sequence goes on along the minus strand of NZ_SCMZ01000024.1, from coordinate 9,496 downwards.
GACCGACTCGGCCATCAGCTCAATCTGATGCTCGGCAAGCTCGAACGGCTGATGGTCGAATTGCGCGTCGTCACCGACAGTATGGCGCACGACCTGCGCTCGCCGCTCACCCGGCTGCGTACCAAGACCGAGCAGGCGGTGCTGATCGCCGACCCCGCGGCGCGCGAGGCGGCGCTCGGCGGGCTGCTGGTCGAGACCGATCTCGTCATGCGCATGCTGACGATGGTGATCGAGATCAGCCGCTCCGAATCGGTGTCGCGCGACCGGTTCATCCTCGTCGAGCCCGCCGAACTGGTCGAGGAGATCGCCGAACTCTACGAGCCGGTGGCGGAGGAGGCGGGGCTCGACTTCACCGTCGCGATCGACGCCTCCGCGCCGGCGATGCCGCTGCACCGCGAATTGCTCAGCCAGGCGATCACCAACCTGATCGACAATGCGCTCAAACATGCCGCGAGCGGGGGCGTGCTGACGTTGCGCCTCGTCTGCCACGCGCAGGAGATCGCGATCCAGGTCGAGGATCGCGGCACCGGCATCGCCGAAGCCGACCGCGCACAGGCGCTTAAGCGCTTCGGCCGGCTCGACGCGGCGCGCACGACGCCGGGCGCGGGCCTCGGCATGGCGCTGATCGAGGCGGTCGCGCGGCTCCACAACGGCCGGTTCGAACTGGCGGACAACGTGCCGGGTCTCATCGCGCGTATCGTGCTGCCGGTCCATTGATGCGGCATCCGCGGGTCTCGCACGGCCCGGACTGACGGCCGGGCTAAGCGAGCCTCTGTCGCGCTGTCCTACACGTGCCCCGCCTGCTATCCCCGCCGCCGGCTCTTTCGCATCGTCGATCCATCACCTCCAAAACGGAAACGATGGGAGCGGATCGTTTCCATTAAGGTGTCCATCTTGTCCATGTCGTCCAACACCGGTGCGGTCACACCCCCGTCCGGAACGGCGTGAAGGCGGTCGCGCGGTCGAAGACGTCGACGCCCTCGGCGCGCTTCAGCGCCGCGACGACGACATAGGTGACGGGCGTCAGGATCACCTCCCACGCCACCTTGAGCGCCCATTGCGTCAGCATCACCTTGACCACCAGCGCCGGCGTGAACCCCGCCGCGCCGAGGAAGGCGAGCGGATAGAAGATCAGGCTGTCCACGCCTTCGCCGAGGACCGTCGAACCGATCGTCCGCATCCACAGATGCCTGCCCGCGGTACGCACCTTCATCCGCGCCATGACGTAGGAATTGACGAACTCGCCCGCCCAGAAGGCGCAGACGCTCGCCAGCACGATTCGCGGCACCTGGCCGAAGATCGTCGCATAGGCGGCCTGATTGCCCCAGCTCGGCGCCGGCGGCAGCGCGACCACCACCCAGCTCATGAACGCCATGAACACCACCGCGGCGGTACCCGCCCAGATCACCCGCCGCGCCCGCGCATAGCCATAGACTTCGGTCAACACGTCGCCGATCACGTAGCTGACCGGAAAGAACAGGATGCCCGCGCCGAACGGCCATGGCCCGATGCCGGGCAGCACGATCTGCGCCACTTTGCCCGCACCGATCACATTGGACAGCAACAGGATCGCGACGAACGCCGCCATGACGAAGTCGTAATAGCGGAACGCCTGCCCGCGCATCGCCGCGGCATCGATCGCCCGTTCGCCCCGCTCGCCCATGGCGGCGCATTATATGGCGGTTCCCGTCCCGCGCAAACCGCGCTAATCGGTCTGCCGCGCGCGCCCGTAGCTCAGATGGATAGAGCACGAGCCTTCTAAGCTTGTGGCCGCTGGTTCGAATCCAGCCGGGCGCGCCAGATCCTGGTCCCAGGCTGACGTCACCGCGATCCTGCCGTCATCGCGGTCGCGCCTTTACCGCATTGATTCAAATAACACTTTTGGGTTTACCGCTGCCGGCTGATGATAAGGCTATGTCGTTACCGCGGTCCGGTTATGACGATCTCCTTACAAACGATTGTGATTTTTGCGCTGATAGCGCTGCCATTTGAAAACATCCCCTAGAATGGCTCCGTATGCTTCCCATATGGAGACCCCCCGTGCTTCTTGCCCGACTAAGCTTGACGATGATTACCCTCGCCAATGTCCTGCCGCAGCCGGCCAGCGCACAGGACATGCCGGCCGAGGCGGAGCAGAAGGCGGGCGATCCGGCACGGGCGCCGGCGAAGAACACTGACATCATCGTCACCGCGGTGGCACGCGGCCGCGACCGGCTCGACAGCGCGATCTCGACCAGCTCGCTGCGCGAGACCGAAATCCTCAAGATCGCGCCGCGCTCGACCGCCGAGATCTTCCGCAACATCCCCGGCATCCGCTCGGAAAGCTCGGGCGGCGACGGCAATGCCAATATCTCGATCCGCGGCCTGCCGATCGCGACTGGCGGCGCCAAGTTCCTGCAATTGCAGGAAGACGGCCTGCCCGTCCTCGAATTCGGCGACATCACCTTCGGCAATGCCGACATCTTCCTGCGCGCCGACCTCAATCTCGCCTCGGTCGAGGCGATCCGCGGCGGCTCCGCCTCGACCTTCTCGTCCAACTCGCCGGGCGGCGTCGTCAACCTGATCTCCAAGACCGGCGAGGTCGCCGGCGGTGCGATCCAGGCGAGCACCGGACTCGACTATGACGAGCATCGCGTCGACTTCACCTACGGCGGCAAGATCGCCGAAGGTACACGCTTCCAGGTCGGCGGCTTCTACCATCAGGGCGAGGGGCCACGCCACGTCGGCTATGACGGCACCAAGGGCGGCCAGATCAAGGTCAACGTCACCCGAGCGTTCACCGGCGGCTACGCCCGCCTCTACGGCAAGCTGCTCGACGACCGCTCGGCGGCCTATCTCCCCAATCCGGTGCGCGTCACCGGCAGCGACGGCCACCCGAATTACGAGGACATCCCGGGCTTCTCGATTGCGCACGATGCGCTGCTCTCGCGCTACGTCACCAGCAACGTCACGCTCGACGGGCACAACAATCCGGTGGTCGACGACCTGCGCGACGGTCAGCATCCGGTGGTCAAGGCGATCGGCTTCGAGACGCAGGTCGATCTGTCGGGCTGGATGCTGACCGAACGCTTCCGCTATGCGGACATCTCCGGACGATTCATCTCGAACTTCCCGGCCACGGTGGACGGAGCGGCGGCGACCGCGACCGCGACCGACCTCGGCGGCAGCGGCGCGACGCTGCGCTACGCCACCGGCCCGGCCGCCGGTCAGGCGATTGCCGATCCGTCCGCGATCAACGGCAACGGCCTGCTCGCGCGCATCGTCGTGTTCGACGTCAAGCTGAACAGCCTCAACAACGTCACCAACGATCTGCGCGTCAGCCGCGTCGACCGGGTCGGCAAGGGCGACCTGACCACCACCGCCGGCTTCTACGCGTCGCGCCAGACGGTCGACACCGACTGGCTATGGACCTCGACGCTGATGGACGTGCGCGGCGACGGCCGCGCGGCCCTGGTCGATGTGTTCGACGGCCGCGGCCGTGCCGTCACGCAGAACGGCTATTACGGCTTCGGCGCGTCATGGTTCGGTGGCTGCTGCCGGCGCAGCTATCGCGTCGATTATGCGGTCAACGCGCCGTTCGGCTCGCTCAACTACAAGATCGGCCGCGTCGCGCTCGGTGCCAGCGTCCGCTACGATTACGGCAGCGCGCGCGGGTCGATCTACGGCGCCGAACTCGGCGGCAACCGGATCGGCACGACCATCTTCGATATCGACGGCGACGATCGCCTCTCCGCCGCCGAAGGAAGGGTGGCGGTGATCCCGCTGACCAGCCCGGCGCCGGTCGACTACACCTGGCATTACCTCTCCTATTCGGCCGGCATCAACCTCCGCGTGTCCGAGCCCTTCGCGGTCTTCGCCCGCTACAGCCGCGGCGCGCGCGCCAACGCCGACCGTCTGCTGTTCGGGCCGCAGGTGAGCACCGTCGACGGATCGCTGACCAACCGCGACGCCGCCATCGACTATGTCCGTCAGGCCGAGGCCGGGGTGAAATATCGCCATGACGGCCTCACCGCCAATCTGACCGGCTTCTGGGCCGGCACCGAGGAGCAGAATTTCGAGGCGACGCGGCAGACCTTCATCGACCGCAAATACCGCGCCTACGGTTTCGAAGTCGACGGCGGCTATGGCTACGGGCCGTTCGACCTCACGGTCGGCGCGACCTATACCGATGCCAAGGTCACCGAGGATGCGCTCAGCCCGCAGAGCGTCGGCCGCACGCCACGGCGGCAGGCGGCGCTGATCTTCCAGGCGACGCCGCAGGTCACCGTCGACCGGTTCAGCGTCGGCGCCAATGTCGTCGGCACGACCAGCAGCTATGCGCAGGACGTCGGCGACCTGCGGCTGCCCGGCTTCACCCAGGTCAACGGCTTCGCCCAATGGCGCTGGACCGACCGGCTGCTGCTCTCGCTGAACGCCAACAATGTGTTCGACGTGCGCGGCTTCACCGAGGCGGAGGACGGATCGATCCCCGCCAACGGTATCGTCCGCGCGCGCTCGATCAACGGCCGCACCACCTCGCTGTCGCTGCGCGTGACCCTCTGAACGCGAACGGCGCGGGCATCGCTGCCCGCGCCGTTACTGGCGCCCGGTCATTCCCACTCGATCGTACCGGGCGGCTTCGACGTATAGTCGTAGACCACGCGGTTGACGCCCTTGACCTCGTTTACGATGCGCGTCGCGACGCGCGGCAGGAAGTCGCTCGGGAAGCCGAACACCTCGGCGGTCATGCCGTCGGTCGAGGTCACCGCACGCAGGGCGAGCACATGGTCATAGGTGCGGCCGTCGCCCATCACCCCGACGGTCCGCACCGGCAGCAGCACCGCGAACGCCTGCCAGATCGCATCATACAGGCCGGCGTTGCGGATCTCCTCGAGATAGACCGCATCCGCCTTGCGCAGGATGTCGCACCGTTCGCGCGTCACCTCGCCGGGGATGCGGATCGCGAGGCCGGGCCCGGGGAAGGGATGGCGGCCGACGAAGACGTCGGGCAGGCCGAGCTCGCGACCGAGTGCGCGCACCTCGTCCTTGAACAATTCGCGCAAGGGCTCGACGAGCTTCATGTTCATTCGCTCGGGCAGGCCGCCGACATTGTGGTGGCTCTTGATCGTCACCGAGGGGCCGCCGGTGAAGCTGACGCTTTCGATCACGTCGGGGTAGAGCGTCCCCTGCGCGAGGAACTCGGCCCCGCCGATCTTCTTCGCCTCCGCCTCGAACACGTCGATGAAGGTCTTGCCGATGAACTTGCGCTTCGCCTCGGGGTCGGTGACGCCGGCGAGGCCATCCATGAACAGGTCCTGCGCCTCCACATGGACGAGCGGGATGTTGTAATGGCCGCGGAACAGGCTGACGACCTGTTCGGCCTCGCCGGCGCGCAGGATGCCGCCATCGACGAACACGCAGGTGAGCTGATCGCCGATCGCCTCATGGATCAGCAGCGCGGCGACCGACGAATCGACCCCGCCCGACAGGCCGCAGATTACCTTGCCGCTGCCGACCTGCGCACGGATCTCGGCGATCTTCGCCTCGCGGAACTCGGCCATCGTCCAGTCGCCGGCGAGGCCGCAGACGTGGCGGGCGAAATTGGCGATCAGCCTGCCGCCATCCGGCGTGTGGACGACCTCGGGGTGGAACTGGACGCCGTAGAAGCGGCGCGATTCGTCGGCGACGATCGCATAGGGCGCGCCTTCCGAGGTCGCGACGGGGGTGAAGCCGGGCGGGATCGCATTCACCTTGTCGCCGTGACTCATCCAGACCTGATGGCGCTCGCCTTCGGCCCAGAGGCCGTCGAACAGCGCGCAATCGGCCTTCACCTCGACATAGGCCTTGCCGAACTCGCCGCCGTCGCCCGAGACGATGACGTTGCCGCCGAGCTGCGCGCTCATCAATTGCTGGCCGTAGCAGATGCCGAGGATCGGGATGCCCGCCTCGAAGAAGGCCTGCGGCGCGCGCGGGCTGTTCTCGGCCGTGACCGAGGCGGGGCCGCCCGACAGGATGATGCCCGCCGGCTTGAGCCGGTCGAACGCGGCCTCGGCGGACTGGAAGGGGGCGACCTCGCTATAGACGCCGGCTTCGCGGACGCGGCGGGCGATGAGCTGGGTCACCTGGCTGCCGAAGTCGACGATCAGGATGGTGTCGGTATGCTGCATGGCGGGCGTGTAGCGATGCGACGCCGATAACGAAAGAGGCCGCGCCATTGCTGACGCGGCCTCCGGAGCTTTTCCGTCATTCCGGGACATGCCCGGGATGAAGGGGCGGGGCTTATGCCGCTTCGTCGAAATCCTCGTCCGACTGGACCGGACCCGAATCCTGGCCCTTGGCCGAGACGTCGCGGTCGACGAACTCGATGATCGCCATCGGCGAGGCGTCCGAGGCGCGGATGCCGGCCTTGATGATGCGGGTGTAGCCGCCGTTGCGGTCGGCGTAGCGCGAGGCGAGGACGTCGAACAGCTTCACGAGCTGCGCATCGTCGAGCAGGCGCGCATGGGCGAGACGGCGGTTCGACAGGCCGCCCTTCTTGGCCAGCGTAATCAGCTTCTCGACGTAGGGACGCAGTTCCTTCGCCTTGGCGACGGTAGTGGTGATCTGCTCATGCTTGATGAGCGCGGCCGACATGTTGCGGAACAGCGCAATACGATGGGCCGAGGTACGCTGCAGCTTACGGCCGCCGACGCGATGACGCATGGTAACTTCCTTTGTTCGTTATGGGGCCGTTTTACGGAGATCCCCAGACCAGGCGGTTCGTAACGGGCCACCGCCATTGAGGCCCCGGTAAGTTCATAAAGGTCACGCAAAGAGACGTGTCCTTGGGCGGCCGGGTGGCGGTGCGGCGAGGCCGCACCGGTCACGTCGAACGGGCAGGGTTGCGGCTTTGCCGCTTCCCTGCCCGTCGGCCGAGGTCATCGCCGAGACGGCGGATAGCCGAGGCTATCCGCCTGCGATTACCCCATAATTTCCTGCTCGAGCTTCTTCGCCATCTCTTCGATGTTCTCGGGCGGCCAGCCCGGGATTTCCATGCCGAGGCGCAGGCCCATGGACGAGAGGACTTCCTTGATCTCGTTCAACGACTTGCGGCCGAAGTTCGGGGTCCGGAGCATCTCGGCCTCGGTCTTGCCGACGAGGTCACCGATGTAGATGATGTTGTCGTTCTTAAGGCAGTTGGCCGAACGCACCGACAGTTCGAGCTCGTCGACCTTCTTGAGAAGATAACGATTGATCTGCTGCGTGTCGCCGGCCGCGTCGCCGCCAGCCGCCGGAGCGGCCGCCTGGCCGATCGGAGCGGACGAACGGGTGATCGCCGAATCGTCGAAGTGAACGAACAGCGCCAGCTGGTCCTGCAGGATACGACCGGCATAGGCCACCGCATCCTCGGGCGTCACGGTGCCGTCGGTCTCGATCGTCAGCGTCAGCTTGTCGTAGTCGAGGTCCTGACCGACGCGGGTCGGGTCGACCTTGTACGACACCTGACGCACCGGCGAATAGAGCGCGTCGACCGGGATCAGGCCGATCGGCGCATCAGCCGGACGGTTGGCGGTCGCGGGGACGTAGCCCTTACCGATGTCGGCGGTCAGCTCCATGTTGAGCGTGGCGCCTTCGTCGAGGTGGCACAGCACCAGCTCGGGGTTCATCACCTCGATGTCGCCCGACACGGCGATATCGCCGGCCTTGACTTCGCCGGGGCCGGTCGCCGAGAGCTGGAGGCGCTTCGGCCCCTCGCCCTGCATGCGGATCGCGATCTGCTTGACGTTCAGAACGATGTCGGTGACGTCCTCGCGGACGCCCGCCAGGCTGGAGAATTCGTGCAGCACGTTCTCGATCTTGATCGAGGTCACGGCGGCGCCCTGCAGCGAGGAGAGCAGCACGCGACGCAGCGCGTTGCCGAGCGTCAGGCCGAAACCACGCTCCAGCGGCTCGGCCACGAAGGTCGCCTTCCGCTTGCCGTCGCCGCCCTTTTTCTCAAGGCCGTTGGGCTTCTTCAGTTCCTGCCAGTTCTTTGCATTGACAGACACAGGTGTCCCCTAATTTGGGCCGGAACGGGGGCAGCTCCAGCCGGGAGAAAAACGCGCCGACTCGTCAGCCGGCGCGTGGAAGATCAGACGCGGCGACGCTTCGACGGACGCACACCGTTGTGCGGGATCGAGGTGACGTCGCGGATCGAGGTGATCTGGAACCCGACCGCCTGCAGCGCGCGAAGCGCCGACTCGCGGCCCGAACCCGGACCCTTGACTTCGACTTCGAGGGTGCGGACGCCGTGCTCGGCGGCCTTCTTGCCGGCGTCTTCCGCGGCCACCTGAGCGGCATACGGGGTCGACTTACGGCTGCCCTTGAAGCCCATCGCACCGGCCGACGACCACGAGATGGCATTGCCCTGCGCGTCGGTGATGGTGATCATGGTGTTGTTGAAGCTGGCGTTCACATGGGCGACGCCGGCGGTGATGTTCTTGCGTTCGCGACGGCGAATACGCTGCGGTTCACGTGCCATTGGTTGAGATTCCTGACCCTAATTCGGAAATCGCCGGGCAATCGGCATCGAGCCTGCCTCCGGCGTAGTAATTCGTCCCCCGGACGAATTACTTCTTCTTGCCTGCGATCGGCTTCGCCTTGCCCTTGCGGGTGCGCGCATTGGTGTGCGTGCGCTGGCCGCGGACCGGCAGGCCCTTGCGGTGGCGCAGGCCACGATAGCAGGCGAGATCCATCAGGCGCTTGATGTTCATCGCCGTCTCACGACGCAGATCGCCCTCGACCGTGTGGTCGGCGTCGATCGTCTCGCGGATCTGCAGCACTTCCTGATCGGTCAGGTCCTGCACGCGACGCTCCGGCGCGATGTTCAGCTTGGCGATGATTTCCTTGGACTTGGTCAGGCCAATGCCGTGGATGTAGGTCAGCGCGATCACCACGCGCTTGTTGGTCGGGATATTGACACCCGCGATACGTGCCATGAAATGTTTCTCCTAGCTCCACGGGGAACGGCATGGCCGCACGCCCCCATCTCGTCGCATCCTCCGACCCAACACCGCCTTCCAAGACCTTGCATCTACGCAAAGCGCGACGAACGCAAACGAGCGTCGCCGGAAGCCGGTATTTCGGAGAGGAGTGCAGGTAGGCGGGCGCAAACGCCGTGTCAAGCGACTGGTTCCCGGCCGCTTCGCCCGATCCTCGCTTACATCAGCGGGAAGGGGGCCCTTGCCGTCAAGGCCATGATCAGCAGCATGATCGACAGACCCGCGGACAGGCCGCACAGCAGATAGCCGACATATTGCAGCATCGGCGGATTGGGCCGCGCGAGCTTGGCGTTGCGGGTCGCGCCCTGCAACACGAAGCTCATCAGCATGCCGTAGGTAAAGACGATCGCCCCAAGCATAATGCTCCTTCTTGCCGTATCCGGCGCAAAGCCCCCGCGGCACCGCCGCCCGTCGAACGCAGCCCCCCGGCTGCGTCTTGCGCCGTCACCCTATCGGCCCGGGGCTGACAAGTGGTTAACCGTCGGCCGGGCTGGAAA